>CAZGEE010000383.1:0-2788 GCA_964525035.1 uncultured Anaerolineales bacterium | reverse complement strand
CCAGCTTCACGAACGTCGGCCCCAGGTCCTCGAAGGCCCGCGCCGCGCGCTGAGCGATGCCGGAGAGATCCTCCGTTCCCGGCCGGGGCCGGGGGACGCGAGAGGAAAGTTTTTGCCGGAACGGGATGAACCGTTCCAGACGGAGGTTGACCGCCAGGTGGCCGAACCCGTGGCGGGCCAGCACGGTGAGGATCGTGGCCAGCCGTTGGCTTGATCGAAGGGTTTGCCCGAAGGAGAGCAGGCTCAAGCCGATTCTCCCGGAGAACCGCAGCGTATGAAATCCCGAGCGCCCGCGCATTATAAGCGTCACCGGAACCGCGAGGCCAGCAAAAAGAAGTGCCGGGCGGTCGGGATCGCAGTCTTACGGCGCCTCTGCGATGTTATCGGACGTGCCGGAACAAAAAGGCGCGCGGAAACGCTCGAACCGGGAGTTTGGACTTAAGGCCAATGGTGAGTCCTTGCCGATACGTATCACCGAGGCTGTGGGTCACCGTCCGTTAGGACGGGCAGCCTGGCTTGGGGGATCCGGGTAACGGCGAGCTCGGATCCCTCTTCTATTGCGCTGCTGCCACGGGTGCGGCGGCAGCGGCGAATTGGTTCGATCCCCATAAATCGGCTCGACAAAACCCCGCCGGCTTCGTATATCATATCAGTGATCTCAACCGGGAACGGGGGAGCCATGCCTGCGAGAAAAGTCACGTGTCCGAAGTGCGGAGACGCGTTCGGTGTCCTCGAGCGCCAACTCGGAACCACGGTCTACTGTCCCCATTGCGGCAAGGGCCTCAAGCTCGCACCGGCTCATCGGCGGCAGCAGAGCGTCCAGGAGGAGGCCGCGGCCCAGATTTACGGGCCCCCGGAGGATGAGGAGAGGGGGGAGGCCGAAGATTCGCCCCGGAGCGAAAGGGAGGCCGGCGTCCGGGCGATGGAAAGTGCGTTCGGCGGGGCGTCGCCGCCGAAGAAACCCTCCGGAGGTCGCGCGCGGCAGGAACCGTCCGGTGCCGGGACCGGCCAGGGCGGAGGCTCTCGCCTCATGGATCACCTCGAAGCAGGCCGGCATCGGGCTGAGCAGTCGCAGTTGACGAGGACGCCCGTACGTAGCAAGAGCGCCGTCTGGGTTTGGGTTACGCTACTGGTCCTGGTTCTCGGTGTCTTGATTACGTGGATTGCCTTTAGGGTTCGCGATTGGGGGGCGGCCCGCCAGGTGCAGAAGCCGTATATGCTCACGAATTGGGACGATCCCTTGCCCCGCGCGCCGCGCAGGCCCGGATCGTCGAACCAGTCTACACAGGCCGCCGGGGCCGCGGCGGACCGCGAGGGCCGCGGTGAAGAGCCCGAGCCGACGGAGGAAATGCCGGAAGGGGATCGGCCGACGGCAGAGCCGGTGCCCGAGCCGCATCCGCTCACGTTCCATCGCGTGGCCGACACGATCTATCACGAGACGCCGAAGCAGCGCGAGGTGCTCATCGGGTACGTCGAGAATCGCACGGACCGGATGGTTCGGCGAAGCGCGCTGACGCTGACGGCCCTTGGTGCTGACAGTGGAACGCGCCACGGCGAGGAAACGTTCTTCTTCTGCGACGTGGAAGCCGAGGAGCGGGTGTACGTCCCGTTCGAGTACCGCTTCGTCAGCGAAAGCGGCACCCGGTTCAACGTGAAATGGCAGCAGTGGAAGACGGACACGCCCCCTTATGATCTGGACCTGATGATTCGCAAGATCAGGCCGACCGGGGCGAGGAGCGGCCACGTCGTGTGCGAGATCACCAACGCCACCGAGTACAAGGCGGACGTCGTGGACGTCGTGCTCATATTCTTCGACCGCACGGACGGCCTGAGCGGGTACACGCGGGGCCGGTTCCACGATTTCGATCCTTCGGAGGTCCGGGAAGTCAGGGTACGGTGGGAGAACTGGGAATCCGAATTCGTGGAGTACGCCAAGGGACGGGCTCAGATCGGCATCGACGAAGAGGCCCGGGGCGATTCGGAGGACGCCGAGGAGGTTTCCGTCGAATGAAAGCCTCGGACCCTTGGTCTGATGTGTCGGCGGGTAGCCGCCGGCGCAGAAGGAAAAAAATATTCTGTTACGTGGCCGGATTCGGAAGGAGGTCCCAATGCGAACCGCTCTGACGGCTCTGGTGGTTGTCATGGTTCTGGCGGGAACCGTCCATGCCGAAGCGACCGTCGTGCTGAAGGACGGCCGCGTCTTCAAGGGGGAGCTCATTGAATCCGGAGACCGTGTCGCCGTCGCGACCGAGGACGGCCTGAAGCTTTTCGACCGGGACGAGGTCGATCGCATCGAGCGGGACGCCTTCGGCCGTGCGACAGCCGCGCAGTTGTCTGCCTACCGCAGGGCACGCCGCGCCGCGGAACGGGTGGCGCATCCAGCGGAGGCCGTCGAGATATGGAAGCAGTACGTCGATTCCTGCCGGGACGGAAACCCGCTGGTGCCGGAGGCCGAGAAAGAGCTTGCGCGGTGGGCCGAGGCCGTCAAGGACGGCATGGTGATCTGGGCGTCGGAGCTCGTCGCGCCCGAGCAGCGCGAGGAGATGAAAGACCGCGCGATCCAAGCCCTCGGGAAGGGAGCGGAGCTCTACCGTTCAGGCGACGCCGCGAAAGCCGTCCGCGTTCTTCGCGATGCGACGAGGGACTGGCCGGACCACCCGGGCGTTTGTTTTTTCATGGGGCTCGCGCTCCAGGCGACGCGCAAGCCGGGCGATGCCGCGAAATTCTATCGCCGGGCTCTGGAGATCGTGCCGGATCACGTGCCCACGCTGAACAACCTCGGGGCGCT
>CAZGEE010000382.1:0-2805 GCA_964525035.1 uncultured Anaerolineales bacterium | reverse complement strand
TGCTCTGAATCGATCAGTTCCGCGAGCATGACAGGGAGACGGGGCGGAGGGCCCGAGTGAACACAGTGCGGCGTCCGGAGAGTTTCACGACCGCGGCACGTGGGTCAGCGGGACGCCTCTGTCGGCTCGCGCAGTTGGCCTGTCTCAGCGTCCTGTGGCTGGGCGCGGCCTCGGTCGCATCGGCGCAAGCGGCGAACGAATCGGAGCGCCTCGTTGCCGAGGCTCGCGCCAGTGCGTTCGCCTCGCTCCGCACGCATTTCGGCCAACTCCAACTGACCCCCGACCGGCGGGTAGAGGACTTTCTGGCCGACCACCCCGTGGTCGAGGCCTTCGCGTGGAACGCGATTTGCCAATCCGCCCGGGCGAGTGCTCCGCAACGTTACAGCGACGGGGCGGTGGCCGTCCAGGTCTCGGTCCCCATTTCGCAGGTGGTGTTGCAGTTGAAGAAATCATGGCAAACTCACGCCACGAACGACGCGACGAAGCCGGAGGCGTTCGACAAAATCCACATGTACACTTTCCGCCGCGCCGTTTGGGGATTCGGGGCGTCCCGGGGCGAAGCGCGGTCCCCTCTGGCGGATGACGCCCCGGTCGGATGGTACGACGTGGGGGCGTTCGAGCGGCTCAAGGCGCGTCACCGCGCCACGGAAAACGCGTGCTCACTGCTGCTTCGGCGAATCCGCTCCCTGCAGATATCTCCCTCCCGCAACGTGGCTGATTTCGACCGGGCGGACGACCGGGTCGCGCGGAGCCTCGAGGTCTTCGTGCGAAGCCGGCCCACCATCGAGGAGGTGGGATACCTTCCGGAGGGAGTCTGCCGTGTTCGCCTCTCGGTGAGCGTGGCGGACCTGATCGGGGAGCTGAAGTTTCTGGCCATGGCCCACGCAGCGGAACACCGGTTTTCGCCGGCCGAGTTCGACTCCCTTGCCCTCTACGCTGGAGATAGCGATCTCCGCGTCACGGGCGTGGCCGTGCCCGGGAAAGAGAAGAAGGAAGTGCTGCCTCGCCCCCGAGAAAACGGTGCAGCAGCGGAGGAGAACCTTCTCACGGCGAAAGCCGAGTCCTCGCCTCCCGGGACGGTCGAAGACCCGGACCAGGCGCGCCTGCTGGCGACCCGGGCTGCCATGGGCGTCTGCCGGGAGAAACTCCGCGAGCGCATGCTTGAAAGGGAAGCCCCGCGGGGGACGACCGGCCGGGAACTCGTTGGCCAATACCCGCAGTTTCGCCGTGACGTGGACCGGTTGTTGGATAACCTGCGACTGGTCGGGGTCAGGGACCGGGAAGCGGGACGGGTCTCCGTGACGACTGAGCTGCCCACGTCCAGGCTTGACTGCCTCCTGCGGTATTACGAACAGAAAGAGGGTGAAACCGAAAGTGTGGCGGAGGAGTGATCCCGCCAGGCGCGCCTGCTTGATGCGCGGCGAATCCCAACGCATGGGGGAAAACCGCGTTCAGTCGCCCGGACGTTCCCTGTTCCGGTGAGAGACCGAGCAGCGACGCTTGAGCAGCCACGAGCCGGCCCAGACCATCGGCACGGCCGAGGCCCACGCAATCGCCCAGCGCGGGTCGGCCCATGCCAGTGCCACGCAGGCCCCGTCGGCCACGGGCAGCAGCAGAAGTGCCGCGAGGACCAGGCCTTCCGGCCGGAGCCCCGCCAGGCGATTCAGGCGACCGGTTTTCTCCAGTTGGCTGACCAGGCTGGCCGTTGCCGTCAGGGTTCCCACGGCGATGAGCAGGGCCAACACCGGGCCCGCGAGATCGTGCGGCCACTGGCCGGCGACGGCCGTCCACCCCACGAGCACGTTTCCGATTCGGCAGCCGACCATCACGGGAACCGCCGTGACGATCCAGCGCTTGGCCGCAAGGTTGTAGAGGACGATACAGCCCAGCGTGGCGGCAACCATTGCCATCGCCGCCGGGTTTACCCGCGAAGTTCCGATGATCGTCAGGCCGAGTAGAAATACGGCGGCCAGGACAGCGCCGCGGATCGAAAGCTCGCCTTGTGCGATCGGCCGGTCACGGCCACGTCGCCGGTCCGCCTCCGCGTCCGAGATGTCGTTTAAGGCCATGCCGAAAAGATAGAGCCCCGGCGAGATCAGCAGGAGTGGACCCACGGCGCCCCAGTGGAACTCTTCGTGGGCACCGGCCGCCAAGGCCGCACCGGCCAGACCGTCCGCGAGAGCGGTCCAGACCAGGGGAAAGCGGACCAGCCTGAGCGTGGCGACGATTCGGGCCATGGCGGAAGTATAGTCTCGCCCCGGCTTCCTTGGAAGGAGGGATTGCTTGGCACCTTGGCCCACGGTCGCTTGGACGGATCCGGGAGGTCGGTTGGGAGATCTCCATCGGGCGGCGGTTATACAGCCTTGCAGTGGGCCCCGCCGGGGCTCGACCGGAAAACACGGTGGCCAGTCGCGAGCGGACGAATTAGAATCGTGGCCTATTCTCCGGGACGAGGGAGGCGGACGCATGGTAATCACGATCGACGGTCCGGCGGCGAGCGGGAAGTCAACCGCCGCAAGGCTGCTGGCGTGCCGTCTCGGCATGCCGTACCTCGATACCGGGGCGATGTACCGGGCGGTGACGCTGGCGGGGCTGCGCCGCGGCATCGAGCTGTCCGACGAGCGGCTTCTGACACAATTGGCCGCAGAGGTGAAGATAGACATGGAGCCTCGCTCCGAGGGCGTGCGGGTCTTTCTGGACGGGGAGGATGAAACGCAGGCCATTCGGGAGAACGAGGTGAGCCGGCTGAGTCATCACGCTGCCTCGAACCCGGGCGTCCGCCGGGAACTGGTTCGCCAACAGCGC
>CAZGEE010000381.1:1147-2807 GCA_964525035.1 uncultured Anaerolineales bacterium | reverse complement strand
ACGGACGTGCCTCCGGACCTCGGCGAGAAGAACCTCTGCGGACGGGCGCGAATGTCTCACACAAGCTTTAGGTCAAGACCGGCCCGCTCTTGCCTGGCGCTGCTCGCCTGCGCGGCGTGGGCCGTCGGCCCGGGCAGGCTTCCCGCCGCAGCGCCGCCCGGCCCGGCGGGCACGGACGGCCCGGGCGCGCTGGCCGCGGCCCCCGGTTTTCGGGGCATCTGGTATCGCGTCGGCCGGGGCTCGGAGTTCGGCTGGAAGTACAGCGGCGGGCTGGGCACGTATCCGCAGATCATCCTGCCCATGGCCCACTACTGCCCCGCGGCCGGCAAGACCTTCTTTGTCTACGGTGGAGTCAACGCACGAGGAAAGCTCCAGAACGTCGTTTCCTATTACGACCACGCCCGGGGCGAGCTGGCCCGCCCCCGCGTGGTCCGCGACACGAACACCGGCGACGCCCACGACAATCCATCGCTCAGCATCGACCGGCAGGGCCACCTCTGGGTCTTCTGCAACGTGCACGGCAACGCCAGCCGCCGGAGCCGCTTGTTCCGGAGCACCCGGCCTTACGCGATCGACGCGTTCGACGAGCTCGAGCTGCCCGCCGACGTGTTTCCCGACCACCGGTTCAACTACGCCCAGCCGTGGCATGTGCCGGGCAAGGGCCTGTTGCTGCTCCATACCCGGTACACCGACGGGCGTCAGCTCTACATGACCACCACGGACGACGCGGGCCGTAGCTTCAGCGCCCGACGCCAGCTCAGCCGGCTGCCCGGCCATTACCAGATCAGTCGCCGCCGGGGCACCAAGGTGGGCACCGCGATGAACCGCCACCCGGACCGGAACGTCGACCGGCGGACCGATCTCTACTACATGGAGACGGACCGGATGGGCCGGACATGGCGGGCGGCCGACGGCACCCGAATTGCCACGCCGCTCGCGCAGGCGGACAACGCCGCCCTGGTCCACCGCTACAGTGCCGAAGATCGGCTGGTCTACCTGAAGGATCTCGGCTTCGACGCCGAGGGCAACCCGGTGATCCTCTATCTGACCAGCAACGGCCACCGCCCGGGGCCGGAAAACGCTCCCCGGGTCTGGGAGATCGCCCATTGGACGGGCCGGCGGTGGCGGCTGCTGAAGGTGACCACCTCGGACCACAACTACGACTTCGGTTCGTTGTACGTCGAGAAGGACGGCACCTGGCGGATCATCGCCCCGACCGAGCCCGGGCCGCAGCCTTACGGGACCGGCGGGGAGGTCGTGGTTTGGACCAGCAGCGATCGCGGCCAGACGTGGCAGCCCAGGCAGATCACCCGCCAGAGCCGCTACAACCACAGCTACGTCCGTCGCCCGGCGAACGCCCACCCCGGCTTCTACGCATTCTGGGCGGACGGCGGCGCGCGGCAGGAGAGCCGGTCGCGGCTGTACTTCACCGACCGGGCCGGCGACCGCGTGTGGCGGATGCCCTACACCATGGCCGCCGAACTGGCCGCCCCGGAGGCGGCGTGGTAGCCGGGTCGCTTGTGCCTCTCGACGGGGGCCGGGCGCTTCCCGAAGGCCCCCGCACGGAAGACGGAACACGCAGGACGGGACACGGAAGGACGCATGCGGCAATCACCGCCCGGGGAACTGACGCGAACGCTCGAGCGCCTGGGGCTGGCCA
>CAZGEE010000381.1:0-1137 GCA_964525035.1 uncultured Anaerolineales bacterium | reverse complement strand
CGCCGGCTCGCCCGCGACCTGCCCCAGTTCGACTCGGTCTGGGTCGACGCCCTGGCCCAGGCCCGCGTCCTCACCCCGTTTCAGGCCGCCGAGCTCAAGGCCGGCCGCGGCGACCGGCTCCGCGTCGGGCCCTACCTGCTGTGCGACCGGTTGCGCGGGCCCGGCTACGTGGCGTTCTACCGGGCCCGGCGGTTCGACTCCCGGCAGCCCGCCCGCCTGGCCGTCATGCGCCGGCCCCGCGAAAGGTTCGGCGAGATCCGGTCTCGTTTGGAGTCGCTGGCCGCCGCCGCGCCGCAGTTCGATTGCGGCCCGCTGGCCCCGATCCACGAGGCCGGGGGCGACGACGGCCGGCTTTGGGCCGCCTCGCCTTGGATCGAGGGACAGACGGCCGCCGCCTGGATGGTCGAAAACGGGCGGTTCCCGCCCCTGGTGGTCCTGGAGATCGCCCGGGTGATGCTGGAGGGCCTGGTCCGCCTCGAGAAAGCCGGCCGGTGCCACGGCGACGTTCGAGCCGGCACGGTGATGCTCACGGCCACGGGTCGGGTGGTGTTGATCGAGCCGGGCCTGCGGGGCATTGTCCGCCCGGAGGAAGGTTACGGCCATGCGGACCTGCCGCCCGAGCTTTATGACGGCCTGGCACCGGAGCGGGTGGCCGAGGGCACCGGGCCGACCCGGGCCGCCGACGTCTACGCCTGCGGGAGCCTCTGGTGGCAGATGCTCTGCGGGCGGCCGGCGCTGGTCGCTGAGTCTGCCGTGTCGGGGCGTTCCGCCGCCCGCATGGGGCGGTCTCGGGAAGGCTCAAGATAGATTCTCCGGCCGTTCACGCCGTCTTAACCGCCCGGGGGTATGCTCTTCCGGGTATCAGGTCGGCCATGTCCTGACACCCGCGACCGGGAGGAAAGGCGCCCATCCGACCTGGACCGCCCCGCGCGACGGAGCCGGACTCCGGAAGGATTCGGCGTTCGATCACGGCCGCATGCAGCGCAAGGGAGGCTTCACCATGCGGGCATATCGTCCGAGCCGTCAGTCGAGGGAAGAAGAGTACGAGCGCGCGCTGGCCGCGGAGGTGGTCAAGGCCGCCTACGTGGAGTTCTACGCCCGCCGCGCCGCCGAAGGCGAACCGCTGTTCGAGGGCGC
>CAZGEE010000380.1:0-2814 GCA_964525035.1 uncultured Anaerolineales bacterium | reverse complement strand
TCCCGAGGGCACCTCGGCCGAGCGGGCCCACGAAGTGCTTCAGCAGCGCGTGCCCGACCGGCTGGTGTACCCCTTCCACGTGCTCCTGATCGCGCACGGTCGCCGGACCTGCCGGGCCCGGCGCCCGGCCTGCGGGCGGTGTGTGCTTGCCGATCGGTGTCCCTCCGCCGACCCTCAGGAAGGCAATCGGCCGCGTTGATCCTCCGGCGGCACGCAGGGTCATCATGGCGGACGGTGAATTGCAACCCGGGGCGTCCGTCGGTTATAGTGTGTCCCTGAGGCCTGCGGTTTGTTGAGGAGGACGGAACATGGCACCTCGTTTGCTTTCTGCGCTTGTCGCGGCCGGACTGGTCTGCCTGGCGGGCTCGGCCGCGACGGCCCAGGAGATCACCGACGACCTCGTGGACGAGGCGATCCGCAAGGGGGTGGAATACCTCGTCGGCATGCAGAAGGACGACGGCACCTGGCCGACGCACAAGCTCGGCGACAACGCCAACACGGTGATGTGCATGCTGGCCCTCGCCTACGCGGAGTATGACCCCAAGAGCGAGGTCATGCAGAAAGGGCTTGAAGCCCTCCTCAAGGCCGACCTGACGACGGAGCGCTCGCAGAGCTACCTGACGGCGTTCCGATGCCAGGCGCTGGCCAAGTTGCTCAAGCAGGTGGACCATGAGAAGAAGCGGTTGATCCGCGCTCGATTGGCGCAGGACGCCGCCAACATCGTCAAGGGGCAGACGGAAGTCGGCGGGTGGAGCTACCAGTTGGGCGGCGGCTCGGCCCTGGGCGACTTCTCCAACATCCAGATCTGCATGCTGGGTCTCGGCGAGGCCGTGAAGGCCGGCCTCGAACTGAAACGCGAACCGTTCTTCAAGGCCATGATGCTCTACATGGACCGCCAGCAGGAGGATGGTGGATGGAACTACGGCCGCAAGGTCCACGACGCCTGGCCCTGGACCGATAACCAGGCCCTGGGCACCTACGGGTCCATGACCGCCGCCGGCGTGGCCTCGCTCTACATCTGCCGCGACTACTTGTATCCCGGGCTGGGTTGCCCGTGCCGGGGCGGCCGGAGCAACTACAAGGCCAACAAGGTGGACCTGGCCATCAACGCCGGTCTCCGCTGGCTCGGCGATTATTACAAGCCCAACAAGAACCCGCGCGGCACGCATCACACGATGTACTGGCACTATAGCTGCGAGCGCGTGGGCCTGGCTTCCGGGATCAAGTACTTCGGCGGGCACGACTGGTACAAGGAAGGCACCCGGTACGTCCTCGACCGGCAGGACGGCAACGGGAGCTGGGGGCACGTGATCCGCGACGGCCACTGGAACAGCAGTCCCGGCTGCGCGTGGGCGCTGCTCTTCCTGATCAAGGGCCGGGCGCCCATCCTGATGAACAAGCTCCAGTTCGACGGGGCCTGGAACTATCATCCGCACGACCTGAAGAACCTGGCCCGCTACGTGGGCGACCGCAAGGAGCAGACGTTCGCATGGCAGGTTATCACGATCGAAGCGCCCGTCGACGAGTGGCACGACGCTCCCATCCTCTACATCACCCCCGAGAGCATCATCGAACTGACCGACGAGCAGAAGAAGAAGTTGCGCGAGTTCACCGACGACGGCGGGACCATCCTGTTCGAGGCCTCGTGCGGCAGCCTCGAGGTGCGCCGGTGGTGGAAGATGACCGCCCGGGAAATCTGGCCCGAGTTCGAGTTCCGGCCGGTCGATGACGAGCACCCGGTCTGGACCGCCGACCTGAACGTTCGTCGCCCGTTGCGTCGCCTGCAGGAGATGAGCGACGGCGTGCGGAGCTTCATCTTCTACGCGCCGACGGACATCTCCTGCGCATGGAACACCGCCGCAGTGACCCGGCGGGGCGCGGAGTTCAAATTCGGCCTGAACCTGTACGCCTACGCCACGGACCGGGCGAAGATCCGCTCGCGACTGGCCCGTGCGACGTTCAAGAAGACCCGGCAGGAGGAGTTCGAGAAGATCAAGGTCGAGGCCCCGCGGCCGATTCACCTCGTCCGGATGAAACACGGCGGCGACTGGAACGTCACCAGCCGATACCGGGTGCTGGAGAAGCTGGCCGCGCGCCTCCGCGAGGGGCTGGGAATCGAAACCACCGTGCACGAGCCGGCCGCCCCGGGCGAGGAGGGATTTCCGAAGGACGCGGTCGTCTACGCCACCGGCCGGGTCGACGTCTCCCTGCTGCCGGACGGGCGGGAGGCGCTGAAGCAGCGTCTGGCCGATGGAGCCTTCCTGCTGGTCGACGCCGCGCTGGGCGACGCGCGGTTCCGCGACGATTTCGAGACGTTCGCCGGCGAGATGGGTTGGACCCTGGAACGGCTGCCGGAGGATCACCCGATCCTCCGGGGCAGCTTCCCCGGGGCCACGGGCCACGACCTGACCGGCCCCGTCCAGTTCACGCACACCGCGGTGAGCCAGGCCACCGGACCGTTGCGGCTCGACCTGCGGGGCATCTACAGCGACGGGAATCTCGTAGGGGTCTGTAGCCCGCGCGACGCGATGTACGGTCAGGCGGCGCTCCGGGCGTTCGGGTCCATCGGCTACCGGGAGGCCTCGGCGCAGCAGGTTGTCGAAAACGTCCTGCTCTATGCTACGCAGACGGGGCCGGCGCCGCGTGAGGGGAAACCCGCGGCGGGCGGTGAGCAGCCCGCTCCGGCCGCGGCCGCCCCGGCCGAGGGCGAAGAATCTCACTGATTCGCCGGCCGGCTCTCCGGTCGGAGGGAGATGGGATGCGCGTCCTTTTCGTCCGGCCCCCGCGCGCCTACTGGCCGCTGATGTCCCCCGC
>CAZGEE010000379.1:0-2817 GCA_964525035.1 uncultured Anaerolineales bacterium | reverse complement strand
TTGCCCTGCTGCGGAGCCGGAGCCCGGAGGTGGCAGCGCTGGCAGTCGACCGGGCGGGCAGGTTTGCGTACGGTCTGCCGCCGGAGTTCTTCCTGGAGGCGGTCCGACACGGCGACGACCGCGTCCGGGAGGCGGCCTTCGGGATCGAGGATCCCGTCCAGAGGATAGACGTTCTGCTTCCCTGCGCGATCGAGTTTCTGCGGGGCCCCGTTCCGCCCCCGGCGGGCCTGGCCGCGGAGCGGGCGCGCGACGCCCTCGGCTTCCTTCGGGAGTACGACGAGGTCCCATACAAGTGGCCCGAGACGGTTACCGAGCGCGACAGGATCCTGCGGATTCACGAGGAGCTGGAGGCCGCACGAAAGGACTACCGTCGCCGCCTCCGGGCGTTGCCGGAGCCCGAAGACCAACCGGGCGCCGGAGGGGCCGGGCCGTGAGACTTCCGGGAGGGAGAGTTATGATGGTGAGGATGTTGCTGATGCTGGTCCTCGTGGGCGTGCCGGCGGGGTGCGCGGCGCAGCCCGATCTGGGCGAGGTGCTCGCCCCGCTGCCGGAACCCCGCCCGTTTTTTTCGAGGGTCTACCTGACCGACGCGGCGCCCTATGCCTTCGCCGCTTCCGTCTGCAGGGAGCACCCCGCGCTGATGGCCCGGGTGCTGTCGCGCATCGAGCAGGCCCGCTCGATGGAGGACCCGGAGGTCGCCAGGCTCGTAGGCGTGGCCGCGTACCTGGCGACGCCGGAAAGCGAGCGGGTGTTCCGGCAACTGGCCTATCGCGAGGATCCGGGCTTCCAATGTGCTTTTCTGCAGCGGGAGTTCTACCTTCAGCGCCCGCTCAGCGCGGAGGAGTGCTGGGCGCTCGTTGAAAGCAAGGACCCCAATCTCGCGTCGTTGGCGCTGGACCACGCGGGTCGGTTCCGCAGCCTTCCCGCGGAGTTCTTCGCCAAGGCCGCAAACCATCCCGATCCCTTGGTGAGGCGCAGCGCATTCACAGCGTGTCCCGGCGATGCGCTGCTGGCCCGCGCCGTCGCGCGACTCCGAGCGGCGGAAGCGCCTTTTTCAGGGGATTGCTGTGACGGCCCGGTAAGGTTCCTCTGGGACTATGACGAGGTATGCTACGTTCCTCCCGACACGAAGGCCGAGCGCGACCTGATCCTGGCCACGCATGCGAAGCTCCAGCGGATCCGAGAGAACTGCGCCCGCGCGGAAGCGGTCAAGCCGAGGGGTGAGTGAGCTGTGAGCCGACCAGCGCGGACCGCGCAAAAACCGGAAAGGCGATGCAGATGAGACCCTCAAAGGCAGTTAACCGGTGGAGCCGGATCGGACATTCCGTACATGAGAATTCCAGGCGGCCCACTCGGCGGAGAGATTTCCGGTATGCGGGGAAAGTTGCCGGCCGGGTGATCCTGGCGGCAGGGGCGCTCGTCCTGGCGGCAGCGGTGCCCGGCTTGGCCGGAGACCGAGTTCCGGCCCTGGTGGAGGAGCGGCCCGTCCCATGTGAAGTCTGGGGCTGGGGCGATAACTCCTGCGGCCAGCTCGGCGACGGGGCATCGGACAACGAGCGCCACACCCCGGTGCGGGTCGCGAGTACCAACGGTGAAGGATATCTGCAGGGCGTCGTGCAGGTGGCTGCGGGTTGCGATCACTCGGTGGCCCTTCGTGATAATGGCACGGTGTGGGCTTGGGGGGACAACTGGGCCGGCCGGCTCGGCGACGGAACGGAGGCTCTCGACCGTCACCGTCCCGTGCAGGTCGTGGGCTCCCGCGGAAGGGGACACCTGGAGAAAGTCGTCGCTGCGGCCGCACATTATCACTCCCTGGCCGTGCGCGAGGACGGCACGGTGTGCGCCTGGGGGTTCAACTGGATGGGGCGACTCGGCGATGGGACGTGGGACAACAAGCGCCCTTCCCCGGTCAGAGTGCTTGCTCTCGGGGGAACGGAGCCTTTGGGCGAGATCGTGACCGTGGCCGCTGGCATGGGGCACTCGTTGGCGCTCAGCAAGAGCGGGGCAGTGTGGGGCTGGGGATGCAATGCGTCCGGTCAATGCGGCAACATCGGGTGCGGAAGCGCCCCCGATCTCGGTATCCCAAGGCAGGTAGTCGGGCGTTTCGGTTCGGACCACTTAGAGCGTATCGCGGATGTGGACGCGGGCATGGCCCACTCCGTGGCGCTGCGCAACGATGGGACGGTCTGGGCGTGGGGAGGCAATTCCTGGGGGCAACTCGGGAACGGAACGATTAGCAACTCGGCGTGGCCCGTACAGGTGGCTGCGCCTGAAGCCACCGGTCACCTCGAGCAGATCGTCGCCGTGGCGGCAGGAAGCAGCCACTCCATGGCCTTGCGCGACGACGGCACGGCGTGGACGTGGGGAAGCAACGCGCGCGGCCAACTCGGGAACGGAACTACTTCGAAGAGCGCGATTCCCCTGCAGGTACTGGGCCACGCGGGAACCGGGCATCTGGAGAACATCGTGGCCATCGCTGCCGGGTCCTGTCACTCGCTGGCCGTTACGGAGGATGGTGCGGTCTGGGCCTGGGGCGACAACTCCTGCGGCCAGCTCGGCGACGGGACGTCGGACAACGAGCGCCACACCCCGGTCCGGGTAAAGGCTTCTGGCGGAATAGGGTATCTGCAGAACGTCGTCGCGGTGGCGGGAGGCCGGAACCATTCCCTTGCCCTTGAAGCGGCATCTCTGGACGCATTGCAACGGACGCCGTGACCGTCACTTCCGGGAGACGGGGGCTTCCCGCCTAGGGTGGAACTGTCCGGAATGCAACGTGTGCCTGAATAGAAGTCGAAGCATAGCATGCATTACTGCCAG
>CAZGEE010000378.1:0-2843 GCA_964525035.1 uncultured Anaerolineales bacterium | reverse complement strand
GGTCCCGCACCGCCGGCGCCCCGCAGAATGCCGGGCGGGGCGAAACAGCGGGCCGGCACCTGTCTTTCCGTGGTGCCTCCCCGGCCCGCAGACCCTCTATCTGTATAAAGAATACGCTAACCCGCGCCGGAAGTCAAATTAACCCCGCATGAAAACCGCTAATTTCCACTAAAAAACCGCCGGATCGCCCCTCCCGCAAGATATACGGGCTCCTTTCCGCATTCCCGAAGGCCCTCACTCCGTCTCGAAAGCCGTTTCCCGCAGACGCCGGTACACCTCGCACCGCCCCACCAGTTCCCGGTGCGCCCCCACGTCGACGAGGCGACCGTCGTCCATCACGACGATCCGGCGGGCCAGCGCCAGGGTGGAGAGCCGGTGGGCGATCACGAACACCGTCCGGCCCTGGACGAACCGCTCGAGGGTATCCTGCACGAGGGCCTGGGTTTCCTCGTCGAGGGCGCTGGTGGCCTCGTCGAGGATCAGGATGGCCGGGTCGCGTATGATGGCCCGCGCCAGCGCCAGGCGTTGCCGCTGCCCGCCTGAAAGGGTCTGCCCGAGGGTCCCGAGCTCGGTGTCGTAGCCGTCCGGGAGCGTCTGAATGAATTCGTCCGCGTGAGCTTTCCGCGCCGCCTCGACAATCTCGTCGCGGCTCACGTCTCCCCGGCCTCGCCTCGTCGACTGCGCTCCGTAGGCGATATTGCCGGCGATCGTGTCGCTGAAGAGGATCGTTTGTTGGCTGACGATGCCGATCTGGCCCCGCAGGCTCCGGAGCGTCACCGCCTGGACGTCGGTGCCGTCGACGGTCACGCGGCCGGACGTCGGCGAGTAGAAACGGGGAAGCAGATTTACCAGCGTGGTTTTCCCGCATCCGGTCCGCCCGACGACGGCCACGGTCTCCCCGGCCTCCACGCGAAGGCTGATGCCGCGCAGGACCTCCCCGGCTCCGCGCTCATAGCGGAAGTGGACGTCCTCGAAGGCGATCACCTCGCGGAGGCGTCCCAGGGTGATCCCCTCCGTGCCGCGACGCGACTCCGGCTCGGCGTCGATGAGCTCGAACAGCCGCTCCGCGCTGTTGTTGGCCGCCTGGAGCCGGTTGTGCACGTTGGCGAGCTTTCGCAGGGGGTCCATCGTGCCAACCATGGCCGCGAAGAACGTCAGCAGCAGGCGCTGGTCCTGACCGCCGCGCTGCTGCAGGATGTACGCCCCGAGCACCACGGCCGCGGCCACCGCAAGGGTGCCCAGAAACTCCAGGGTCGGGCTGGTGGCCGCCTGGGTCTTGAATGCCTTGACGGTCATGCGAAGGTATTGCCGGCCCTGGTGAAAGAACCGTCGGCGTTCCCGCCCTTCCATGCTGTAGGCCTTGACCACGTGGAGCGCCGCGAGCGATTCCTCCAGGATACCCAGGATGCGCGCGGCCGCCTGCATCGCCTTCTTGGTGACCCGGCGCATCTTTCCGGCGAACTTCCGGATGGCCACCGCACAGAGCGGACCGAACAGGAAGACCAGCACGAGCAACCGCCAGTCGATCGCCACCGCGCAGACCACGGCCAGGGCCAGGGCGGCCATCGCCCGCAACGGTTCCAGCACCACCTTTCCGAAGATCGACTGCATCCCTTCGCGCAGGGCGAACGCGTCGTGGATCAGCCGCGCGTTCGCCTCCGAGGCTCCGCCCCGCTGGAAAAACCGCATCGGAAGCCGGAGCACGCAGTCGAACGCGCGGTGCTGAATCGCCAGCACCGTCCGCGATATCGTGTAGCCCACGATCCAACCGTTGAGGAATTTCATCAGGCACCGCGCCGCGGTCAGGATCACCACGAGGACCATCAGCGCAGCCAACTGCCCCTGCCGCGTCCTCGGCAGCGCGCCGACCGCCCAGGCCACCGCCCCGTGGTACCACGCTCCCTGCGACCGCGTCACGAAATACTCCAGGCCGCCCGGAACGAGGTCGTAACCTTCCGGCACGTACAGGGTCCGGGTTTCGCGCTCCAGGCGCACCGCCCCGTCCGCAGGGACGCGTTCGACGGTGAAATCCTGCGGGACCACCACGCAAGGCCGCTCGACCTCCCGGTCCGGGTCCCCGGGGTCCGGCACCACGTGAGTCGTGATCGTGGCGCCGCCTTGCTCGCCAAAGAGAATCTGGAGCAGCGGCAGGACCGAGCCGATGCTGCAGAAGTAGAGCACCGCGACCAGCACGGCGCAGGCCCAGGCCAGCACCACCGCGTAGCGCATGGGCCAGACATAACGAAGGGCGCGCCAGAAGGGTCTCACACGGCCTCCCGTCTCCCGCGGCGAACGAGCGCCGCACCACCACCGGCGCGCCGGCAGCGGGCTTCGCCCACCTCGACACGCCTGCCCGGCGCAACCGGCCCGGGAAGCGGGGATTATAACCCAAGGCTTCGGGAATCGAAACCCTCCCCGCGGCGGAACCGCGGTGGCGGACCCGAAGGCACCCCAGGCCGAAATGCCCCTTGCAGTCCCGCAGGGAGGTGTTACATTCATTCTGCCGGGGAACAACAGGTGCCGGAAAGCATGTGGAGTCGGCCATGAGTATCCACGTCACGTGCCCGAAATGCGGAAAGACGATCAAGGCTCCCGAGTCGGCGGCGGGCAAGAAAGGCAAGTGCCCGGCCTGCGGAGAAGCGATTACCATCCCGGCGCAGGCCGCCGGCTCCGAGGCCGGGAAACCCCCGGAGACCGGCGGGGAACCTTTCGGCAGCGAGGACGCCGCAGACGCCCTGCAGCAGGCCGTCGCCGAAGCCGACCAAGGCGGCACGCCTCCGGAGCCGGGACCTTCGCAGCCGGCCCGGCCGGAGGAAGCCCCGTTGGCGAACCAAGGGGAGTTG
>CAZGEE010000377.1:0-2846 GCA_964525035.1 uncultured Anaerolineales bacterium | reverse complement strand
GTGCAGAGGACGGGCCCGCCGGCGCAGCACCGGCATCTTCCCGGACGACCCACTTGTGGCCGCAGGTGCACTTGATCTTACGCCCGATTCCCTGTTTCGGAATCCTGTAGCGCTTGGAGCATTTCGGGCACATCACCGTGATGTGGCCCAAGCGTCGGTCCTCCAGCGGCGACTTTCAGAGATGAACCATTCTGGGCAGCGCCGTAGCGCTAAGCTAATTCTATTCCAAGCCTCCCGGATGTCAAAAGCAATATGCTGAAGCCGTGCGTGTCTTTTGGCTTGACCCTGCGGGGAGGGGGGGCTACAATCCCGCCCTTCTGAGCGTTGACAGGGATTGTGGCTGTTTCGGGAAGAAGAGGTGGCCGGCGCGCATGGATTTCGGGCGTTTCGAGCTTCAGATGGCCTGCATCGGCTCCAGCCCCGTTTCCGCGCGCGTGGGCATCGCTGCCCGCTCCTGAGAGCGGGGTCCCCGTGTCATCGGTTTTGCAGCATTATGGCGCCCCGCGGGTCGATCCGGCCTTCGGGGCGTTTCGCACAGGATCGCAGGTGACGGCGGAAGGAGCCATGCGGCCGCCGCCGACAACTATAGCCCGAGGTGCACAATGGCCAAGAAGAACCCATACAAGGACTCACTCAATCTGCCGCGGACGAAGCTGAAGATGCGCGCCGGCCTCGTCCAGCGTGAGCCCGAACGCCAGAAGGCGTGGCGCCAAGCGGACATCTATCGGCGCATCCAGGAGAAGGCCGGCCAGAAGAGACGGTATTTTCTCCACGACGGGCCGCCGTACGCCAACGGCGATATCCACATGGGGCACCTGATCAACAAGGTGCTCAAGGACATTGTGGTGAAGTACCGGGCCATGGCCGGCTACCGGGCTCCATACGTCCCGGGTTGGGATTGCCACGGCTTGCCCATCGAGCACAAGGTCGTCCAGGAACTGGGCGAGAAGGCCCGGCAGCTCCCCCAGCAGGCCGTGCGGGAACAGTGCGAGCGCTTTGCCCGCAAATACGTGGGCGTCCAGGGCGAGCAGTTCCAGCGGCTCGGCGTGTTCGGCGATTTCGAGCATCCGTACCTCACGCTCGATAACGAGTACGAGGCGGGCATCATGGAGTGCTTCGCCCGGTGTCTTGATCGCGGGATCGTCTATCGCCGTCGCAAGCCGATTCATTGGTCCTACGGTTGCCGGACCGCCCTGGCCGAGGCCGAGCTGGAGTACCAGGACATCCGCGGGCCGAGCATCTACGTCAACTTTCCCGCGCACGGGGACGTCGAAGAGCTCGTGCCCGGCTTGCAGCCAGGCGAGCCCCTGTACCTGATGATCTGGACGACGACGCCCTGGACGCTTCCCGCGAACCTGGGCGTCATGGTGGGCGCCGAGTACGCCTACCGCGCGGTCCGCTACGAGCAGGGCGGCGAGACCCGCGTCTCGATCGTGGCGGCGGACCTGGTCGACCGCGTGATGGCGGCCGCGGGCGTGGAGCGGTACGAAACCGTGGCGGAACTGTCCGGCGCGCAGCTCGTCGGCAAGCACTACGCGCATCCGTTCGTGGAACGGGTGGGCGTGGTTATCGAGAGCGAGTTCGTGACGCTGGAGGACGGGACGGGCCTTGTCCACACGGCCCCGGGCCACGGGCAGGAGGACTACGTGGTCGGCCTGCGGCACGGCCTGGAGCCGTACAGCCCCGTGGACGAGGACGCCCGGTTCGACGACTCGGTCCCCGAGTGGTTGCGCGGGATGTTCGTCTTCGAGGCCGACCCGCTCATCTGCCGTCGGCTCGAGGAGATGGCCCTGATGTTTGCCCAGGGCACCATGCGGCACTCGTACCCGCACTGCTGGCGGTCGAAGAAGCCGGTCATCTTCCGGGCGACCGAGCAGTGGTTCATCGCCGTGGACAAGCCGATGGCCGACGACGGCCGGACCCTGCGCCAGGCGGCAATCGAGGCGGCCCGGAACGTGCGATGGGTTCCCGAGTGGGGCGAGCGGCGCATTCTCGGTATGCTCGAGTCGCGCCCCGACTGGTGCATCTCGCGCCAGCGGGCCTGGGGTGTGCCGGTACCGGCTTTCTACTGCAGCGCATGCGGCGAGCCCCTTCTGACGAGCGAATCCGTCCGGAGGGTGCGGGACCATTTCGCCGAGCACGGGTCCGACAGTTGGTTCCGCGACAGCCCGCGGGACATTCTCGGCTCGCTCTGTCGCTGCCCGGCCTGCGGATCGGAGGAGCTTCGGCAGGAGTCGGACATCCTCGACATCTGGTTCGAGTCCGGGTCCTCGTGGTACGGCGCCACCGCCGGCCGCGAAGGGCAGGAGCCGCCGGTCGAGCTCTACCTCGAAGGCAGCGACCAGCACCGCGGCTGGTTCCAGCTCAGTCTGCTCGTCGGCGTGGCCGCCACGGGTGAGGCCCCATTCAAAACGGTGCTCACCCACGGCTTCGTGGTGGACGAGAACGGGTACAAGATGTCGAAGTCGCTCGGCAACGTGGTCAACGTGCAGGAGGAAATCGGGCGCCTGGGAGCCGACGTGCTCCGGCTCTGGGTGGGCTCGGTCGACTACCAGTACGACATCCGGGCGAGCGACCAGTTGATCTCGCAACTGCAGGATGCCTACCGGAAGATTCGCAACACCTTCCGCTTTCTGCTGGGCAACCTCGCGGACTTCGAACCGAACCGCCACGCGGTGCCGGTGAGGGATATGGAGGAACTGGACCGCTGGATCCTGGCCGAGGGAGCGGACCTCCTGCAGCGGGTGACCGCGGTATACGAGCGGTTCGAGTTTTACCGCGCGTTCCAGATGGTGCACGGATTCTGCAACAACGAGCTTTCCAGCATCTACCTGGACGTGCAAAAG
>CAZGEE010000376.1:0-2851 GCA_964525035.1 uncultured Anaerolineales bacterium | reverse complement strand
CTGGCTGGAGAAGACCGACGCGAAGATTCCCGAGCCGAACCCGGACTACACGCCGCCCGAAGCCGAAGGAGGGTAAGTTCCGCGGGCCGGCCGCGCGGGAGCCGGGCAGTTCACGGCCTGGGGGCGCGATCGCGGGGCCCGACGCTGACCTTCTTACCCTCTTTGCCGACGACGCCCTTCAGCGTCGACGGGGTTGCGCCGTTCGGGGCCGCCTGCCAGCTCCAGGTGTCCTTGATGCCGGGGCCGACGACGCGCACCGTCGCGCCTTCTCCCCCGGAGGTCTTCATGCCGACGTCGAGCTCGTCATGGTTCCACGGGTCGAACAGCGCCGCCACGCGCCACCGGGAATCCTTGACCGTCAACCGGAGCTGCCGCAGGTTCATGGACTTGCCTCTGTGCTGGGCCGTGGAGCGGGCGATGCGGCCGTCGAACCGCCGGTCGGCCACGACCTTGAACGGGCACCGGGCCCGACCATTCTTGAGCACGAACCGGTGGGAGTCGCTTCCCGACTGCTCAAGCTGCGGTCCCTGGAGAAGCCAGGTGATCTCGGCCGGGCCGCTGCTCCGGATGTCGTCCAGGACGAGGATATACTGCGAGCGGACCCAGATCACGGTGCGCCGAAAGCCCCGGAGCCGCTCGTAGGCCCCGGCCGCTTCGCCTTCGACCACGACCACGTCGCCCGCGTTTTTCCAGGTCACGATGCGGCCGAGGTCGTCCATGTTGCTCACCGGCTGGGTCCACTCGTCGCCCTCGCCGCGCTGCCCCTTGCCGTCGACGAGGATCGTGTTGTGACTGCTGGTGAGCTTGCGCTCGGCGTACCCGTCGTCCATGGCGACGGTGGCCCCGTGGGTGTAGATCTCGAACATGTTCGCGTCCGGATCGTCGTGCGCGACGTTGACATAGTCCCCGCCTCCCCTGCGGAGGTACGTGCACATCGTGTAGCCGCCGTACGGTCCGGACTTGAACATCATCCCGACGTCGTCGGCCTCCCAGCCGTCGCGCAGGGTGACCACGCCCAGGTCCGGATAGAGGGCGGACTTTGACAGGTTCTCGATCGAGCCGTCCTCGAGCGACGGGTCGTACCAGAGGAGCGAGAACCATCCGTACTCGAAGAAGCTGTTGTCCGCCTCGTAGGCCTTCATGGCGGCGGCCTGGACGTCCGGCAGCTTGTGCTCCGCGCAGAGCTTCAGCACGTAGTTGTTGTAGAAGCCGGGTCCCCCGCCGGTGTCGCCGTAGCGGAACACCTTCGTGAGGCCGGGGGTCAGCGAGTGGATGCGGTACAGCGCCGCGTTCCTGAAGAACCGGTGCCCCAGCAGGTTCGTGCCCAGGCAGCGGTCCGCGGCGTCGAAGGCCAGGACGAGGTACTGGTAGCCGAACGGCATGTAGGACGGCGACTCGTGGGAGGTCCCGTCCGGCGGGAGCCACTTGTGCACGAACTTCAGTTCCTCGATGGTCTTCCGCAGGAGGCCCTCGGTGTCGGGCCGGCCCTCGTGGGCGGCGAGCACGCACAGCGTCAGGCCGGCGTCCCGGTGGAAGCGGTGATTGTTCAGCGGGTCGTTCTGCCAGTAGTGGGTCCCCGGGCAGCCCTTCTGGTGGCCGTTCGTGTACATGCGCTCGGCCTGCTGGATCAGCTTGCGGCGGAAGGCCAGGCGGAACTTCGGCGGGAGGTCCTTGCAGGTCCAGTCGTAGGCCAGGGCGGCGCCGACCATGACGTTGGCCGCCCCCATCCCGGAGTCCTCCTCCCGCGTGGTCTCCCAGTGCTCGAGCTCGAGCAGTACCTTCATGAACTCCAGCGTCCGGTCGAACGACCGCTTGTCGCCGGTAAGCACGTAGTGCAGCGCCACGGTGGGCAGCTTCCAGAAGAACTGCCGCTGCGCGTCGGTCGCGTCGGTCAGAAACGCGCGGCCCGTCGGCGCATCGCACGCGCCGAGGTACCGGCGCAGGTCGCCCATGAACTGCTGCCCGTCGCTCCGGGCCATGCGCTTCAGCCGCGGGATGTCGTCGGCGGTGAACAGCAGCCTCGGGTGCCCTTTCCGGTACGGGATGCTTTGCCCGCGGGCGGTCGTCGGGCTTTGGAGCGCGGCGACAATTGCGGCAAGGACCAGAAGGGTCGGCGTGCGGCGCATGGTGAGTCTCCTGCGTTTATCCTTCGGTGATGAAATCCCCGGCTCGGGAGTGTCCGGTGAGGCCCCGCCGACCTCCCCGATCACTCCTGTATACTGATTCGTGGGGGTATTCGGCAGCGAAAAACCGGCCGGTTCGCCGTTGGGGCCTCCCCCGCCGTTATTCGCACACGCCGTTCGCCAGGGCCCTGGAAGCGTCGCGGGCCGCACGGCTACCGGGTTCCCTTATCGGTCCAGCCGAATGGCGACGTCGTCCGCCGCTTCGTCCCCGTCGGCTTGGTCCATTTCGTCGGCGTTCGCTCCGCCGTCGTCTTTGCCGTTCGGGCCCACCGAGTAGAGGGCGAAGCCGTCCCCCTCGCGGCGAAAGACCAGGGGCTCGGTGGTCCACGGGTCGATCGGCTCGGCGACCTGCTCGACCTGGGTCCCGGACGCCACCTCCGCGAGCGAGGCCGGGTAGTGGCCGTGCTCCAGCTTGTGCCGCCGCAAAGCCACGGCCCAGGCGGTCACGCGGCGCAAGGCTTCCGAGTCGACGGTTTTCGTCCACGCTGGGGCGTAACTCGCCAATAGGATACGGGTCAGCAGGGCATGGCGAGGCAGGTCCTTGGTCTTGTGAAGGGCATGAAGGGCACGCAGAACGGCCCTGGGCTGTTCCGCCTGCTGGATTGCCTGGAGCCTGCGACGGTCTCGCCGCAGATAAACCAACTGGTCCGCCAAAAGCCACAGCCGCA
>CAZGEE010000375.1:0-2870 GCA_964525035.1 uncultured Anaerolineales bacterium | reverse complement strand
CCGCCTGCCTGCCCGGGCCCGGCCCCCGGCCGATCATTGCGCCGCCCGGGGCCGGATGGGCTTGCCGCGCGTGGCGTAACGGAACACGTTGATCCCCAGGCGGAAGGCGTCCCGGTCATCGGTGCGATTCTGGTGCCACCGGCACGAGACCCCGTCCGGGGCGAGCAGGAAGAATGCGAACCCCTTGTCGTCGACCAGGGCCTGCAGCTCGGGCTTGTGGTCAAGGTCGAACTGGGTCTCGCGGGTGAAGATCGGGTGATCGTCCGGCAGGCGCTGCCACTGGAGGTCGGGCCAGATCTGCCGGCCGAGCTGTTTCACCACGCGGGTGAACCCGGGGCGCCCCTCGCAGGCCTCGGCGAACAAGAGGCCCCCGTGGTTGACGTATTCCTTGAGTTTGTCCCGGTGCTCCTCGGGCATCCGCACCGGGCCGCGCCGGCCGTTGAAGAAAAGCACCGGGGCATCGAGCCACCCGTACGCGTTGCTCTTGACGTCCACGATCTGCCAGTTGAAACGGTACTCGAGGGCCTTGCCGGCGTAGCGGGTCAGGTTGGCGACGTCGTTGCGGCAATTGTTCCAGTCTCCGTCATACCGGAGCTTGTTGAACAGGACGGGGGCCCGCCCCTTGGCCAGGAAAAGCATCGCCAGGGCGGTCTCGGCCACGCGCGCGCCCGATGCGGGCGCGTTCTGCTCGCCCAGCAGGTCGTCCGTCTTCTGCCGCGGGATCACGCCCCAGGAACCGTCCTTGTTCTGGTCGGCCACAAGCAACTCGGCGATCTCGGCGTACCAGTCCACGTGACCGAAAGTCTTGCGCCCGCTCAGTTCGCCTACCCGCTCGATCGAGTAGGCGTAATACAGGTCCACGATGTGAAAAACTCCGGACTTGATCCCCCCGCGGTCCGCGGCGCGACGGTGCAGACGCTTATCCGCGAACCACCCGGCCATGTCCATCTCCGCCCGCTCCAGGGCCTTGTCGATGCGGACCTGGAACCGCTCGTCGGTGTCGCAGCGGCAGCGGCGCGCCGCCCGGTCCCGGGCCGAGGGCCCGTGCAACTGGTCCGCGAACAGGTACATCGACGCCAGGCCCGTCATGGTCATCGTCTTCGTGGTCCCGGTGGCAATCCGGGTGTCCTTGGGCCCGACGGCCATCGCCAGCGGCGACCAGTAGCCCCAGCCCCCGCTGGAGCCCGGGGTCTTCAGGAAATGCCGCTCGCACTTCCGCCACGCGACCTCGGGCACGTCGACGCCGGCCTCGACCAGCTTCCACAGTCCGAGCACGGCGAACTGGGTGTTCGAGTTGTCGCCCGCCAGGTGGTGGTTCGACTTCATCCGACTTGCCGTGACCGGGTAGTAGGTCCACGTCCCGTTCGGGAGCTGGCCGTCCGCGAAGAACCGGCCCAGGTCCTCGAGCCGGCGCTGGACCTGGTCGGTTCGGCTCGAGGGCGGCACCATGGCCAGGACCTGGGCCACCAGGCTGTTGGAGTAGGTTTTCTTACTCTCGCTCTCCAGAAGGAAGTGGAGCCCCTTCCGGTAGGCCGGGTCGTTCAGGCCGACGCCGGCATGGCGCATCGCCAGCAGCGCGATGGCGGTTTCCCCGTGCGGATACCCGCCCTTGTGCAGGCCCGGCATGTTCGTGTTCGGCACGCCCGAGTGGTACCGGCCGACCAGCGCCCCCGAGCCGCGCTGCTGTTTCTTCAGGTAAGCGATGCCCTGGTCAAGCGCCTTGCGGACCTTGCCCTCGTCCACGACGTTCAGGTCCGTATCCGCCTCGGACTCGCCCTCCTCGGCAGTGGGCTCGGCGGAAGGCTGCTCCTCGGGCTCTTCCCCGGGCTGCTCTTCCGAGTCCTCCTCCCCGGGAGAGGGCGTCTCGGACGGCGGCTCGGGCTCCTCCTCTTCCTCCTTCTCTTCGCCCGGCAGCGGGGTCGGCTCCGGCGCGAACGGCGTGAGCGGCTGGGCCCGGGCGGTCTCAACGGTTAGGGCATGGTCCGCTCGGCCGGCGGCGCCGGCCCGGGCGGAGGCCGCGCCGACCAGCCATCCTGCGCCAACGGTCAAGAGGACCCCCATAACACAGGCCAGCGGAAGCAGTCTCGGATGTTTCACGGCTCCTCCCGGTTTCTCTTCACGGCGCCCCCCCGGAGACCGGGCGATGGCGGCCCGGCGGCGGGGCTGGCCCACAAGCTCATCCCGACCCAGGGAGGATGCCGACGGCGACTCCGGCCGCGGCCTTTCCGCGCATCCTTTTGCCATCGATGGTCCCGAAGGCTATAATACGCGGGTTTTTCCCCGTGCGCGGGAGCGCGAACTATTATAAGGATGGGCCGGGCGGCTTTCCAGCGCCTTCACGGCACGCAGTCCGCCCGGTGCAGCAGCCAGGCGCAATGGCCGGAAAGGATGGCGACGTGGCGGAGTACGAACCCCGGAAGATCGAGGCCCGCTGGCAGAAAACCTGGGACGAGCAGGGCACCTTTCGCGCAGCCGAGCCCGATGAGCGTCCGCGCGAGGAAAAGTTCTATTGCCTCGTGATGTTCCCGTACCCGAGCGGGACGCTCCACGTGGGCCACGGGCGGAACTACATCATGGGCGACGTGGTGGCCCGGTATAAGATGATGCGCGGCTGGAACGTGCTGACGCCCATGGGCTGGGATGCCTTCGGCCTGCCGGCCGAGAACGCCGCCATCCAGCAGGGAGCCGACCCCGGCCGCTGGACCCGCCGGAACATCGACGCCATGAAGGACCAGCTCCGCCGCTGGGGCGTCGGCTACGACTGGTCGCGCGAGGTGGCCACCTGCGATCCCGACTACTACAAGTGGACCCAGTGGATCTTCACGGTCCTCTACGAACGCGGGCTCGCCTATCGCCGGAAGGCCCCGATC
>CAZGEE010000374.1:0-2875 GCA_964525035.1 uncultured Anaerolineales bacterium | reverse complement strand
GCGGGATTCAAAATCCCGTTGGGTTCATCCCCAGTGTGGGTTCGAGTCCCACCTCCGGCACCATCTTCTCCGTGACTGCGAGCGACTCCGGTTGACAGACCGCGACAGAACGCGACACGTTCACCCCTGTCGCGAGATGTCGGCCCGCGAGAACATTCAGAACTTGCATCACTGGGTCTCGACGTCTCGAAGGAAGGCCGCCTCGCCGTGGACGATGCGCCCACTCCGCTCATTGGTTTGGTGACGGGCGTGATGCTGCGGCATCGGCCTTGTCCGTGGCCAAGGAAGGCAGGCTGTCGACGTCCCTGCCGAGATTCGCAGCGCTGGACCCGAGGAAAAAACTTGCTCAGGACGACGGGGAACGGCTATGTATGATCCCGAATTGGGGGTATGCTGCATCAGCGGGACGCAGGGGCAGGCGGCAGCATTGCCAGGTCGCCTTGCTTCATGCGTGGCACCCCGCTGACCGAGCTCAGGGCAGGCCCCTCGGCCAAACTCGGGACGGGGGGCGGAATAGACAGGCTCGCCTGAAGCGAGCGCGACGAAAAAGGGGGATGGGCGATGAAAAGGTACCTTGTGGCGTTGCTGGTCGGTGTTGCGGTTTCGGCCCTTGCGGCGTGCCAAGAGGAGGCCGACCCGGCGGCGGGGCAGGAGGAGGCCGCTCCGGCAACGGAACAGGGCGCGGCTGGTCGCATTCTGCCTGAGCACCTGGTCTACGTCGGCGCGTTCCGGCTGCCCGACGGCCCCGAGGAGTACGCCTGGCTGTGGTCGGGCCAGGGCATGGCGTACCACGGCGGCGGCGACGCGGACGGGCCGGACGACGGGCATCCGGGCTCGCTGTTCGGCGTGGGGCACGACTGGAACCAGTGGGTCAGCGAGGTCAGCATCCCGAAGCCGGTCGTCTCGGAGGCCAGGGACCTCTCGGCGCTTCCGACCGCGCGGACGCTCCAGCCGTTCGCCAACATCCGCGGCGAGGGCATGTTCGACGACCTGGAGCAGGCCCGCGCCGGCCTGGCGATCCTGCCGCCGATGGGGGAGCAGAAGACCGGTAAACTGTATTTCTGCTGGGGCCCGCACATGGCCGACACCCGGCGCGACCCCTCGCACGGGTGGTGCGAGCTGGACCTCTCCGACCCGCGCCCGGCGGGCCCGTGGCGAATTGCCGGCCTGTGGAACTACGTCACCACGGATTACCTGCTGGAGATTCCCGCCCGCTGGGCCGAGGCCCACGCCAAGGGCGCACGGCTCGGCACGGGGCGCTTCCGCGACGGCGGGCAGGGCTCGATGGGGCCGGCCCTGTTTGCCATGGCGCCGTGGAAGGGCGGCAACCCGCCCGAGGCCGGGGCCGAGATTCCCGCGGTGACCCTGCTGCGGTACTCCAGCATGTACGACGATCCGCCGCGCCACACCGTGAAGGACTACCACCACAGCGACGAGTGGTCGGGCGCGGCCTGGCTCACGACGGGCAAGCGCTCGGCGGTGGTGTTCGTCGGCACGAAAGGTGTCGGCAAGTGCTGGTACGGGTTCGCCAACGGCGTGGTCTGGCCGGAGGAAGGCCCGTGGCCCGAAGTGCCGGACGCGCCGAACGATCAGCGCGGGTGGTGGTCCACGAAGTTCGTCGGCCGCATGCTTTTCTACGACACCGGCGACTTGGCTTCGGTGGCCTCGGGCAAGAAGAAGCCTCACGAGCCCCAACCCTACGCCATCATGGAGATCGACGAGTTCCTCTACGGGGTCAAGTCGCCGCAGCAGACCCGCCACGTGGGGGCGTGCGCGTTCGACCGCGAGCGAGGCCTGCTCTACGTCTTCGAGTTCCGCGGCGACGAGGACAAATCCCTGGTGCACTGCTGGCGCGTCCAACCGACGTGAGAGCAGCAGGGCCGCCTCCGCCCCCCCTCAGGCCACGACCTCTCCAAAGAAACTCCCCCGTGTCCCCCGATTGCACGGTGACGGGAAGCGTGGATAATTCAAGGTGACCGTCGGACAGCGAGCGGACGCGGGTTCACCCGCTTCCCGGCACAGAATGGGGAGGACAGTCATGAAAGCGACCGTCGACGACAGTTGCACCGCGTGCGGACTCTGCGAGCAGGTGTGCCCCGAGGTGTTCGAGCTCGGCGAAGCCGAGAAGGCCCGCGTCAAGGCGGACCCGGTCCCGGCGTCGGCCGAGGACTGCTGCCGTGACGCGGAGAGCCAGTGCCCTGTCGACGCGATTCACGTGGAGGAGTAGCGGAAGACAGGCGGGCGCTCCGGGCGGCGGAGCCCGGCCCGGGGGATCCGCTCCCGCTGTGCCCGTCGGCCAGGTTCCTGAAAATCAACCAACGCCGGGAAAGACAAGGGGGTTCGAGATGAACACGTCGCGCGCCAAGTGGTCCGCGCTCGCCTTGGGTGCCGTCGCGCTCACGGGGGGACTGTTCTGGACATTACAGGTCTCGGGACACTGCCAGATTCCATGCGGCATCTACGACGACCCGGTCCGCTTCACGATGTTCCGCGAGCACGCCCGGACCATCGAGAAGAGCATGAACCGGATCAACGATCTGTCGAAGGACCCGTCGGCGAACGCCAACCAGCTGATCCGCTGGGTTCAGAACAAGGAGGACCACGCCGACCGGTTCGCCGAGATCGTCACGTGGTACTTCCTCCAGCAGCGGATCAAACCTGTGGCCGGGCCCGACGACCCGGGCTGGGACCCCTACGTCGACCAGGTCGTCCTGTGCCACCGCATGCTGGTCACCATCATGGAGGCCAAGCAGACGACGGACCTCGGCCGGGTGGCGCGGCTGCGCGAGCTGGTCGACCGGTTCGAGAAGGCCTACATGGGCAAGGAGGCCGCAGGCGCGCACTCGCACGGCCACCCGCATGGCGTCGGCGGCGG
>CAZGEE010000373.1:0-2891 GCA_964525035.1 uncultured Anaerolineales bacterium | reverse complement strand
TCGGGCAGCGAGTGGTCCGCCCGCGACGGCGACGACGAGTTCGGCAACGAGGTGCTCTACTGCGGCTACCGGTACGATCCCGAGACCGGCCTCTACCACGTCCGCCACCGGATGTACCACCCGACCCACGGCCGCTGGCTGCAGCGGGATCCCAAATGGTTTCTCCAACGCTTCACGGCAGCGTCAGTTCGAGGCCGTCGTGGGCGAAGCGGGCGCGGGTGTCGCGCTCGCGGGCCAGGCGGCGGAGCTCGGCCCCGAGGCGGCGCTCGTCGCCGGTGACCGTTTCCGTGCCGCAGTGCGTGAAGACCGCGCGCGGCACGCCCTCCTTCGCGCACCAGGTCAGTTGCGTCCGGATCGGCGCGTGGCCGGTGAGCATCCCGCGCCGGCGGCGGACGAACGACCGGGTCAGCGTGGAGCCGTCGCCCACGTAGAGGTCGATCCCGCCAAGGGCCGCCGAGCGGTCCTCGACGTACACGACGTCCGGGACGTAGAAGACGGACGCCCGGCCCGCGGTGATGCGGTACCCCACGGCCGGGCAGCGGAACGAGTGGCGGACCGGGAAGGCCTCGAAGGTGATCCCCTCGATGTTCGTGGGCTCGCGGTGCGGCAGTGTGCGGCCGTCCGCGATGGGGTACTCGCGCAGGGTCTCCCACGCGGCCTCGGGCGCCAGGACCGGGCACGGGGCGCCGTCGCGGAGGCCCCAGGCGTGGTCGGGGTGCCCGTGCGTGACGACGATGGCGCGCGGCCGGCCCGGGCGGTCGATCCGGCCGAGCCAGTCGAGCCCGCAGTCGACGCGGACCGTGCGGCCTCGGTAGCTGACGTCCAGCGCGCTGTGCATCCGGTGCCGCCGTGTGCGGGCGTCGATCTCTCCGCGGGTTCCGAGAAAGGTGAGTTTCATGGCGTCCGTTGCCGCGGCGGCGCAAGGCCCGGCGCGCGAGAACCCCGACCCTGCGAGCGGGCTCCGCGCCCGGGGCGGGAACTGCCCTCCCGGGCGGACGGTCGGGCTTGTCCGCGTTGCGGCTTATTGCGAAACGGCCGTCGCCGCTCCGCCCGCCGGCGTCACGGGAGCAGCCTTATCATACGCCCCGGGCCCCCGCGCCGCAACCGGCCGCGGAGCAGGTCAAACGTACGGTGAGGTAACGTCGCCCTTGTGGAGGGACGGCGACGCGTCGGTCCATGGCTGCGTGGCTTCCCGGCCCTTTCTGATAGATCAGCAGGGGCTCTCCAGCCCCACTGCAGCGTGCGGCCGATTCGGCGCTTGCACCGCGCGGACGGCCTCGGTATACTCCCGCGCTTTCCGCGGGAGCTGCCGCGGGCCCGGGGTCCGCGGAGCCGGACATTCGATCACTCGTTCAGGGAAGAAAGGAAACCGTAATGTCGCTCGCCACCAGCCGCCAGATCCTCGACGAGGCCGCCAAAGGCTCCTACGGGGTCGGGGCCTACAACGTCAACAACATGGAACAGATCCAGGCGATCATGCAGGCCGCTCGCGAAACGAAAAGCCCGCTGATCATCCAGGCCAGCCACGGGGCTCTGAAGTACTCGAACATGGTCTACCTGAAGCACCTGATGCAGGCCGCCGTCGAGGAGAACCCCGACATCCCCGTCGCCATGCATCTGGACCACGGCCCGGACTTCGAGACGGTCAAGCAGGCCATCGCCCTGGG
Source organism: uncultured Anaerolineales bacterium (assembly GCA_964525035.1). Taxonomy (GTDB): domain Bacteria; phylum Planctomycetota; class Phycisphaerae; order FEN-1346; family JAACEH01; genus CAZGEE01. The sequence goes on along the minus strand of CAZGEE010000373.1, from coordinate 1,224 downwards.
TTTCTCGAGCGTGATGATCGACGGCTCGCTGGACTACGCGTCGAAGGACGACTCCGGGGCGCACCCGGCGCGGTCGTTCGAGGACAACATCCGCGTGACCCGCGAGGTGGTCGAATACGCCCACGAGCGCGGCGTCAGCGTCGAGGGCGAGCTGGGCACCCTCGGCGGCATCGAGGACGACACGGTGGCCGCCTCGGCCAACCTGACCAATCCCGACGAGTGCGAGCAGTTCGTCCGCGAGACCGGCGTCGACGCCCTGGCGGTCGCCATCGGCACCAGCCACGGGGCCTACAAGTTCAAGGAGAAGCCGACCCTCGCCATCGACCTGGTCAGCAAGATCCGCGAGCGGGTGCCGAACACCTGCCTCGTGATGCACGGGTCCTCCAGCGTCCCGCCGGAGCTCGTGGCCGAGGTCAACAAGTACGGCGGCAAGCTCGAAAAGACGATGGGCGTGCCCGTGGAGTCGATCCAGGAGGCCATCGGGCGCGGCATCAGCAAGATCAACGTCGACACCGACGGCCGGCTGGTGGTCACGGCCGCCATCCGGCGCGTCTTCCAGGAGCAGCCCGCGCAGTTCGATCCGCGGAAGTATCTGGGCCCGGCGCGCGAGGCCCTCGCGAAGCTGATCGCCGGCCGCATGGAAGCCTTCGGCACCGCCGGCCACGCCGGGGACTACACGGCGAAGTCCCTCGAGGAGATGAAGGCCTTCTACGCCGAAAACTGAGCGGGGCGAGCACCTTTTGCCGCAAGCACGTACGGGGCGCGGTTCCGACCGCGCCCCTTGTCGTTTCCCGCAGCTTGCGGGGCCGTGCGAACTCTTCTGCCCCGCCCGCCCATCGTTCCCGCGGCCGGGTGGCCGCGTTGACGCCCCCAGCGGCCGGTGCTATCATGGGCTGCCGTCGGCCGTGCCGCCGCGTGGGCACGCGGAGGAAGCGAACCATGATTATCGATTGCCATACCCACGTCTGGCAGCGCCCGCAGGACCTGGGCCTGGAGGTGGACGGCCCCGGCCGGCTGCGGCGCCCCGTGGCCGCGGACGTGTCCGACTACATGGAGGCCACGCAGGTGGCCGACCTGGCCCTCGTGCTCGGGTTCGCCTCGCGGCGGCTCGGCGCGGAGATTTCGATCGAGTTTCTCGGCCGGCACATCGGCCTGGGCGGGAGTCGAATGGTCGGCATCGTCGGCGTGGACCCGTCGGACCCCGCCTGCCGGGAGAAGGTCCTC
>CAZGEE010000372.1:1874-2899 GCA_964525035.1 uncultured Anaerolineales bacterium | reverse complement strand
GCTGGGAGGTGTTCCACGACATCGTTCGCAGCGCGGCCAATCCGCACGCGGGCGAGCGGTGCCTGGCGATCGTTCCATACGGTTTGGCCACGTGGAACGTCGCGCCGGAGGATGGCGCCGGCGAGGCCGACCTCTGGGTGCGCTTCGACGAGGAACCCGCCGAGCCGCTCGGTCCGTACTTCGGCGTGGAGAACGCGCAAGGCGATCTCCTGCTACTCAGCCGGAAGGACGGCCGGTGGTGGCTTACGCTGACCGCCGAGGACAACTTTCAAACCTCTCACGAGCTGGAAGTCCCGGAGGCCGACTCGACGCAGTGGACCCGGTGGGGGATCGTTGCGGGCTCCGGAGGACCGCAGCTCCGGTGCAATGGCGCGGAGGTCGGCCTTCCCGAGGGAGTCGCTCACTACTTCCCCGGGGGGTTCCAACACGTCAAACTGATCGGCGACGAAAAGGGACGCCGGCACCTGTGGGTGGACGACGTTCACGTGACGTTCGCCGGAGAACAGGAAGGAGACGCACGGTGACTTCGGACGCGCAAGGATCGAACGGCGACAAGCTTCTCTCGCTGAGCGAGGCGGAACTCGTTCGCGCGCGGGAACGGGCCGCGGACGACGGTTGGCGCAAGGCGGTCGAGGCAATAAAAGTGGAGGCCGATCGCCTGCTGTCAGACCCGCGGGAGCTGCCGGAATTCGACACCTCCTGGTACGACGAGAACCCCGACCGGGATTTCACCGAAACGTACTCCGCATTCCACGCCTACCACGATCCGGCGCTCGCACTGGCACGGGATGCCCTCACGCTGCTGTGGGCCGGGCTGGTGCTGGAGGACGAGCGGGCGCTGGAGCAAGCCCTGGCGCGGGCCCTGCACCTGGAGGGCCGGGCGAGGTTTCACGTGCGGCACCCCGATTGCGGGATGGATTATGGGCGGGTGGGCGATGCGCTGGCCGAGGTCTGGGCCGCGCTGGGCGACCGCCTCTCCGAGCCGGACCGGCAGAACTACCGCCGGCAGATGCTTGCCTGCGGCG
>CAZGEE010000372.1:0-1864 GCA_964525035.1 uncultured Anaerolineales bacterium | reverse complement strand
GGCGAGGCCGTCCGGGAGTCGACGAACCAATGGTTGACCGACGATCGATTGCGCGGCATGCCGTACAACAACCACTTCGCCGCGCAGCGGCGCGGCATCCTGAGCCTCGGGCTCGTGCTCGGCCGGAGCGGCTGGGTCGAGGAGGCGCTCGGCGGGCCGCGCGGATTCGGCGAACTGCTCGCCGGCGCCACGCGCGACGACGGTCTCTGCTACGAGTCCAGCACGCTCTACCATTACGCCACGCTGGGAAGCCTGGTGCGAATGGCCGAGGTGGTGCGGCACCAAGGGCACCTGGGCCGGGACCTGTACCGGGAGTCGTTCGCCAACGGCCGGTGCCTGAAGCAGATGTTCGACGCGCCGCTCGGGCTCATGCTGCCGAACGGGGAGCTCCCTCCCCTGGGTGACTGCTACGCCGGCCGCCGGCCGCTGTGGGAGATGAGGGCGGACCTTTACGAGATCGGCTTCGGCGTCTACGGCGATCCTCGTCACGCCTGGCTCCTCCGCCGGGCCGGGGACCGGACGAGCACGGCAGCGATCCTCCGCGGGGCCGGTCGCCTGGAGCCCGCCGAGCCGCCCTTGGGCCGATCCCGCATCTGGCCCGAGCACGGATACGCTCTGCTGACGAGCCGGACCGGGGCGGGTTACTGGGACGGTCAAGGCTACACGGCGGTGCTCACCGGCGACCGCAGCGGCGTACACCACCACCGGGACACCCTGGGCCTGCAGGTCGCCGCCGGGGGACGGTTGTGGACCGAGGACGTGGAGTGCGAGGCCGTCGAGTCGCACGGCTTCTCCTCGTGGATTCAGAGCGGGTTCAACCGGACGGAGCTTGCGCACAACCTGGTGGTGGTCGACGAGGCGGAGCAAAGTCGCCTTGACCTTCCGCTTCGGGTGCTCGAGTTCAAGGAGTTGCCCGGGTGCCGCACCGCGACCCTCGCCGACCTCGACGGCCGATTGACGCCCGCCGTGCGAAGGCTGCGCAGCGTGGCCGTCGGGCCGGACTACGTACTCGACGCCTTCCAGGTAGAGGCCGAGACGGAACGCACGCTCGACTGGCTGCTGCACCCCCGTGCGGACGGGCCGGCCGAACATGACTTGGATTTCGTCCCGGCGGCGTTGCCCGAGCGGCGCCCTTATTCCGTCCTGGAGGAGGTCGCGAGCGCACCGGTCGGCGCAGGGGGAGCTGCACTCACGTGGCGCCAGACCGATCAGCGGTTCCGCGCCCACGTTTCCGCGGGGATGGCGGCCGAACTCATCCGGGCCACGTGGCCGATCCGGAGCGACGGCTCCGGGGGCCGTCGCGAGATGTTCATGCTGCGGGTGCGCGCTGCGCGGGTTCACTTCATCACGCTGTACCAGCTCGGCTTGGAGACTGAGCCCTGGCGAGTGGACGAGGTGCAACGGATTCACAACGGGGCGGAGCACGAACTGCGCGTGACCGTGACCCGAGGCGACGAGGCTCGCCGGCACATGTTCGTCTCACCATGATCCCGCTTGAGGCACTTCCTGCGCAATTGCCACGAGAAAACCAGCAGGTATCCGTAAGCTGCGTAGCTCGGACCGTCCGGTTCCAGGCTTATTCGTGCCGCAAGGCCTCGATCGGATCGAGTTGGGCAGCCCGCCAGGCCGGGTAGACGCCGAAGATCACTCCGACGGCGAGCGAGATGACCAGCGACACCCCCAGTGCCCAAGCCGTCACCTGCGTTCGCTGGTCGGCGAACTGTTCGATGCCGAGCGGGATGAGCACCCCGCCCAGCACGCCGAGCACGCCGCCCGTCAGGCTGATGATGACCGTTTCGGTGAGGAACTGGAAGGTGATGTCGCGTTTCTTGGCGCCGAGGGCCCGCCGGATGCCGATCTCGCG
>CAZGEE010000371.1:0-2909 GCA_964525035.1 uncultured Anaerolineales bacterium | reverse complement strand
CGCGACGAGCTGGAACGGGCACGCGGCATCAGCGTTCTTCAGAACGTACCGGTGCCCCGCCCCCTCGGCCTTCTCCAGTTGCGGGCCCTGCATCAGCCAGGTAATGTCCACGGCCTCGGGAGCCCGGATGTCGTCGAGCACGAGCAGGTACTTGCCCTCGACCCAGACGAACGTCCGGCGGTACCGGTCCAGGTCCGGCCGTTTCGCGCCGCGGGTGTTCGACGGGTACGACCCGGCGGCCTCGCCCTCGACGGCGAGGTTGCGGCCATGGGCGGCCTTCGCGGTGATGACGCCCATGTCGTGCATGGCCTGGCTTCCGGTGGCCGGCTGGCTCCATCCGCCGCTCTGCGGGCGGCCGCGGGACGACTGCCCGATGCCGTTCACGAGGATCGTGTTGTGGTTCGACGACTGCTTGTGCTTCGAGTACCGGTCGGTCTCGGCCAGGAACTTCCCGTCCGCGTAGAGCGTGAACGAGTTCGCGTCCGGGTCGTCGTGGGCCACGTTCACGTAGGACCCCTCCTGGGCGCGGTACTTGTTCAGCAGGTACCCGCCGAACGGCCCGCACTTGAACATCGCCGCCACGCCGCCGGCGTCCCAGCCCTCGCGGACGTACTGGAGTCCCAGGTCGGGGAAGAAGTCGCGGGCCGGGATGTTTTCCATGGTGCCGGCGTCCAGATGCTTCGGATACCAGACCGCGCCGAGCCACGCCGTCGTCGTCGATTCGCCGGTCCAGCACCGCCAGGTGATCCTCGAGGTCGTGGACTCCGGCGGTCTTGAGCTGGAAGACCCCGTAGCCGACCGGCCCGAGGTCCACGCCGCCCTGGTCACCGAAGGCGAAGCGATGCGTCAGCCCCGGCGCCAGTGTCTGCGTCATGAAGCGGTTGGCATTCTCGAAGAACGGTTTCTGCAGGTTCTCCGTGCCGAAGCACCGATCCCCGGCGGTCATGCCCAGCAGCAGGTGCGAGGCCCCGAAGATCATGTAGGTGGGCGACTCGTGGCTCGTGCCGTCGTCGGGCAGCCACCGGGCGACAAAGGCCAGCTCATCCTTCAGCTTCGCGAGAATCCAGTCGTCGTCGGTCTTGTCCTCCTCGGCCGCAGCCAGGGCACACAGGGCCAGGCCCGCGTTGCGGTGCCAGCGGTGGTTGTTCTGCGGGTCGTTGGTCCAGTAGCCGCCGCTCCCGCCCTTGCCGAGGTGGCCGCGATGGTACATCCGCCGGGCCTGCAGGAGCAGCTTGTCGCGGTACTGGGAACGGAACTCCGGCTCGAGGTCGTCGTAAAGCCAGTCGTAGGCCAGCGCGGCGCCGATCATGATGTTGGCCGCGCCCATGCCGCTGTCGGTCTCTTTACCCTCTTCCCAGTGCTTCAGTTCCATCAGGAACTTCATGAACTCGACCGTGCGGTCGAACGATTTCCGGTCGCCGGTCAGGACGTAATGGAGGGCCACACTCGGCAGCCGCCAGAACCCCTGCCGCTGAGCGTCGGTCCCGTCGCGCAGGAACTTGGTATGGTCCGGCTTGCGCGAGGGGGGCAGGTACTTCAGAACCTCTTCCCAGATGGCCTTGCCCCGCGGGGTCGCGATGAACGCCTTCATCCCGTCGATGTCCTCGGCTCCGAACAGGAGCCGCGGATGTTTGCCGCGCAGCGACTCGACCAGCGGGGCCGGGTCTTCGGGCGCGGGGTCCTTCTCGGGCGTGGCCGGCGGCGGAGGCGGGGGCGGCGTCGGCTTGACCTTCATCGGCCCGCCCGGCTCCACGTCCAGTCCGCTGAGCCACACCGTCTGGTTCGCCTCCTTCGTCCCGTCGCCGACCACGATCACGGCATTGAAGCCCTCGACCTTGAACTTGTTCCAGTCGAACCGTTCGCGCCGGGCGTTGACGTCCTTGCCGTTGTGCTTCACCGTGCAGCCCTTCTCCGGATCGAAGACGAACGTCCACTTGTGCCAGCCCTCGGTCCGCTTGATGCCCAGGTAGGCCACCTTCCAGGAGGGCTGCTCCGCGGGCTGGGCCTTCGGGTTGTACGCGGTCAACGAATAGGTCGTGTGCCCGGAAAGGTACGGCGCGTAGATCGACCCGGGGGCCAGCATGCGGCCGTCGCTCTGCCGGACGCCGTAGAGCGGACCCGTGGCCCGGCTCTTCGGCTTCTCGATCACGGCCCCGCTCTCCCAGACGCTGAACTCCACGGTGCCCGAGCCGTCCTCGTCGCGCAGCTTCAGGACCGCCTTGCCGCCGGGCTCGACCTTCAGGCTCCCGGCCTCGACCCCCTCGGGGGCCTTCTCCGTGTCCACGCTGACCGGCCCGGTCACCTCCCACGTGCGGCCGTCGAACTCCAGTTCCCCGGCCCCGGCCGAGCCGGCCAACAGGCTCGCCGCGACCACCGTCACAACCACTGCCAGTGTTCTGTTCATCCTCTCGCTCCTTTGGTTTCCTCGCTACCGTAACTCCATCTTCCTTAAAGGGATTCGCAGCCCCTCGGTATCGCGAAATCCCGCGTTCCCGCAATGGGGCATTTGAAAGCACGCCACGATCTCCCCGCCCGGGGCCGGGGAGCAGCCCCGGCCGAATCGCCCGGCGCGCGGGTTGCGGCGCGGAGCGCGGCAGGATACAATCCCGCTCCGCGCGGGCTCGCGGGCGGCCACCTGGCCGAAAACGAGGCGAAGAACGTCACCATCAGGAAGGCGGACGGACATGGCACTTCAGGCCGACGACTACCGGCGACGCGTGCTCGGGTGCTGGATGGGCAAGAACATCGGCGGCACGCTCGGCGCGCCGTGGGAAGGGCAGAAGCACGTTCACGATCTGGATTTCTACGATCCCGTTCCCGATGAGCCGCAGCCCAACGATGACCTGGATTTTCAGCTTGTCTGGTTGAAGATGCTCGAGGAGCGAGGCCCTTACCTTCGGCTGCCGGAT
>CAZGEE010000370.1:0-2917 GCA_964525035.1 uncultured Anaerolineales bacterium | reverse complement strand
GGCGGGGGCGGCCCCCTGCCCGGCCTGGGGCCCGCCGAACTCGGTTTCCTCGGCCATTTCCGCCGCCGCGCCGAGAAGCTTCAGCACCTCTTCGCGGACCTCTTCGAGCCGGAGGCCCAGGTTCATCAGCACCTGGGCGGCCACGCCGTCCTGCTCACGCAGCAGTCCCAGGAGCAGGTGTTCGGTGCCCACGTAGTTATGGCCCAGCATGCGGGCCTCTTCGATGGCGAACTCGATGACCTTTTTGGCCCGCGGCGTCTGCGGCAACTTCCCCATCGTGACCATCTGGGGGCCGCTCTTGACGATCTTCTCGACCTCGATGCGGATCTTCTTCAGATCGACGCTCATCTTCTTCAGGACGTTGGCGGCGACCCCGCTGCCCTCCTTGACCAGGCCGAGCAGCAGGTGCTCCGTCCCGACGTACTCGTGGTTGAACCGCTGGGCCTCCTGGTTGGCCAGGGCCATCACCTTGCGAGCTCGATCCGTAAATCGTTCGAACATCGAATGCAGTCCCTTCCCCGACGGCCGGGCTACGGCTCATCGGCAATGTTTTTAAGTCGTTAATCCCAAGCCACTTACGCGCCAGCGCCTGCTCCGACTCGGCGCAGGAACCGACGCGTTATATTGTACACGCTTCCCCGCTCCCGGGCAACCCGGTTTGACCGATTCTCCCGGAAGCCTTTGCCGCCGGGGCCGCTCCCACGGCCCTTGCAGGCTTATATCGGCCACCCGAGGGTCCCCGGTTGCCCTCAAATCGGGGATTCCACCGGCCGAAAGCGTCCTCTTTTGCGGACGGGCGCCCCGGTTCCTTATTCAGCGGCCAACTCTTCGGCCGCGGCAAGAAGCTCGCTCATCCGCCGAATCTTGAAGTCGGGCCGCACCGGAGGCAGCGGGACACTTCGGTGACCCTTGATCAGGCAGGTCCGCATCCCCGCCCGGCGGGCGCCCCAGACGTCGGGAAGATACCGGTCGCCGACGTGCAGGGCCGCCTCCGGCTCCACCCCGAGCGCCTTCAGCGCGTGGCCGAAAATCGCCGGGTCCGGTTTCTTGCATCCCAGGGCCGCCGAATAGCAGCGAACCCCGAAACGGTCCAGCAAGCCCACCTCCGCCAGCGACTCGTCCATGAACCACTCGGGCAGAATCGTGTTCGAGACCACGGCCAACTTCAACCCCCGGTCGACCAGGGCCTCCAGCACCGCCGAGACGCCGGGCATGGGCCGTGTCAGCCGCGACAGGCCCATGAAAAACTGCCGAACGAGCTCGCGCCGCCCCGGCTCGTCCAGCCGGATGCCCAGCCGCTCCACGGCTCGAACCATGGGCCGCTCGACGTTCCGGTCCTCCAGGAGCAGCTTGCTGCGGAACCAGACTCCGCGGACCGCCCGGCAGAGCTCGAGCGAAAGGGATCGGTACGGGGGCATCGTCACCCCATCGAGCGAGCCCAGATATTCGTACGCACAGCGCGCGCCGTAGCGCATCATGGACCAGTAATTCATCGGCCCGTAGTTGATCAGGGTGTCGCCCAGATCGAACGTGATCGCCTTCAGCACCTTGGCCCTCGTCTCCCCCCTCCACGACTCCCCGTGCAGCCTACCAGAAAACGCGCCCGGAGGCAAAGCCGCGCCGACCCGCCGACGAACCGCGACCCCGGCGCTTGACACCTCGCCGCACCGTTGTCACCATACCGGCGGCGCGGCCGCCGTGACCCGGCCCTTGAAGGGAGCAGCCTCGATGTCTCGCCGATTCATCGCCTACGGCCTCGTTGTCCTGATCGTGGGAGTTCCCGCGATCGCCATTCTGGGCTGGCTGCTTGTCGACACCGAGCCGTCCGGCTACACCCGGCGGTCCGACTATTCCGCCGAGGAACTGGAAACCGAGGCGGGCAAGCTCGTCGAGGCGGTGAATCCGGTCATCAATTCCCTGCTCGACGAATCGGGTGGGACGCCCTTTGAAATCAACGTGACCGACCACATGGTCACCTCTCATCTTCGCGTGCGCCGCCGGGAGGTCCGCAAACGGCTGCCATCCTGGCTCAGCAACCCGCAGGTGGTGTTCCGCGACGGGACCGTGGTGCTGATGGGAGAGGTCTCCCGCAAGGGAGCCGACTCGGTGCTTTCTCTTCACGTCCGAATGGCCTTGCGGGACGACGGACGCTTGACCCTCCACCTGTCCAGGGCCCGAGCGGGACGGCTGCCCATGCCGGAAAGCCTTCAAGGACTCCTCGCCGGCCAGGTGGATCGCCGCATCGAGGAGGTCGAACGCAAACTGTCGCGCGTCGCCGACCGTCACCACCAGCTCGTCGAGGCGGAGCGGGCGGCGCTGAGGGCCCTCGCGCGGCTGAACCACGGAGAGGACGCCGTCGTGGACCCGCGGGAATGGGGCGTGCAGATCGATCGGCTGGAAATCACCCCGGGCCGGTTGCACGTCGCGGGAAACCGGACCGAGACACGCGCGGAGGAGTAAGCGACTCCCGATTTCCTTCCGGCGTCACCCCGCTGATCCGTCCCCCCCGGCCGACGCCGGCACGCGGTGTTCACGGCGGGTCTCGCAGCCGGCGGAGGCGCCAGAGGTCCTTGCCCTCGGCCGGAACCCGCTCCAGGCGATACCATCCCCACAGGCGCGGGCCCTCGAGCCGGAACTCCAGCCGGTCGATCACCTCGGCCCTGCTTTCGGGCACCTCCCGCCACGCCAGCGTGCCTCGGTGGATGATGCGGGTCCGGCCTCGTCCGCCGCTTACGTCCCCTTCGTATTCGAGGAACTCCGGGCGGTGATTCTTGATCTGGAGGGCATAGAGCGGCGCCGAACCCGGGCCGGGCGGCGGGGCCGGCAACGACCACGTCCACAGCACCGGCCCGACCTCGAGCATCAGGTCCCAGTGATCGTCTCCAGGGGCCACCTCGTGATCGTGAACGACAAAGCG
>CAZGEE010000369.1:0-2918 GCA_964525035.1 uncultured Anaerolineales bacterium | reverse complement strand
GGCGGTTCCGCTCGGCAACATCGACGGCGTGGAACAGGGCGACTACGGCAAGGACAACTTCCCCTGGGACCTGAACCGCGCCTGGGGGCGCCCGCCGATGCGCCACGAAGTGCTGGTGATCCAGCGCGACATGCAGCGATGGAGCAAGCGGTGCCGGCCGGTACTCGGCTTGGACTTTCACGCGCCCGGGGCGTGCGAGACCGACGGGCTCTATGCCTACGTCCCGCGAGCCCATACCGCCATGGAAGGGCACGAGGCCGTTGCTGGATGGGCTCACCGCGTGGCCGAGCGGCTCGGGAGCGAGTATGCCGCCGAACCGTTCATCCGCGTCGTGAACTACCCCTCGCGGTGGGAGAAGCCGTCGTTCACCGTGTATTGCGCGGAGTCGCTGAAGGTGCCGGGCCTGACGATCGAGACGCCGTATTCGGAGATCCGCGGCCGACCGCTCACGCCGGATTCCTACCGCGAGGCCGGGCGACGCATCGCCGAGGCGCTCCTGGCTCAATGCGCAGAACAGTAATTCCCTGCCGCCCGGTCGGCAACAGCGTGAGAAGGATCGTACTTGCCGGGGGGGCCCGGTCGTCCCGTCTCCCCGGCCGGCGGGGACGAGTCGTCGCGGCGCCTGGGCTCAGGCGTCCGCGGCATTTCCTTTTGACACGTACCGGGCGGGTTCTAGAATGGATTTTTCGGGCCTCGCGAGCTGTCGAACCGCGACAGAAGGGGAGAGAACCATGGCCGAGCAATTCGAGTTTGTCCGCCTGGTGGGAGCGGAGCGGCGCGTCGGGCCGACGCTGGCCTCGGTGTCGCGGCACTGGAAACAGGAAGAGGAACGTTTCCTGTTCATCAGCCCCCACGACGACGACGTCATCATCGGCGGCGGATTGATGATTCTCTCCGCGCTGCAGGAGAACGTCCCGGTTCATACCGCCGTGGTTACCGACGGGTCCATGGGCTACTGCTCCAACGAGGAGAAGGACCGTATCAGCGAGATCCGCCGCCGGGAAGTGGAGGCAGCCAACGAGGTTCTCGGCATCCCGAAGCACAATTTCTCCTGGCTCGGCTACCCCGACTGCCGGCTCTCGGAACACCTGGGGCGACGTAAAGCGGCAAAGGGTTCGGCCGACCCGATCGAGGGGTACACGGGACTTCAGAACACGTTTACCGCCCTGTTGCGGCGGGTCCGGCCCAACCAGGTCTTCCTGCCGACACGGGCCGACCTGCATCCAGATCACGTCATGGTCCACCAGGAGTTTCTGATCAGCTGCTTCCATGCCGCCGGGGCCATCTGGCCCGAGCTCGGCGAACCGCTGGAGCGTATCCCGTACATCCACGAACTGGCCGTTTATTGCAACTTCCCCACCGCGCCGAAGCTCCGCATCCACGGCCCGGACCGGGCCATGCGGCGCAAGCTGGAAGCGATCAGCCGGTTCAAATCGCAGAAAATGATCGCCTCGCTGCTGGAGATCGTCGAGCGCGGCGGACCGTGGGAGTACCTCCGCCCGCTCGAGTTCTCTCTCTATAACCCGAGCGTATACCGGGACATGTTCGACGAGCCGCCCCGGCTGAGCCACATCTTCCGTTAGGAGCCTCGCAGCCATGCCACTCGGGAAACCCCGACAGCCGAACATCGTCTTCGTCTTCACCGACCAGTGGCGCGGCGATTGCCTTTCGGTCGCCGGTCACCCCGTGGTCGAGACGCCGAATCTCGACATGATGGCCCGCCAGGGCACCCTCTTTACGAGGGCCTACGCCGCCTGTCCATCGTGCATCGCCGCCCGGGCCACCCTCTGGACCGGCCAGTCGCCCTCGACAGTGGGTCGCCTGGGGTACCAGGACGGCGTGCCGTGGCGCTACGAGACCACGCTGATGACCGAACTGTCCCGCGGCGGGTACCAGTGTCACTGCGTCGGCAAGACGCATTTCTTCCCGCAGCGGACTCACATGGGGTTCCACTCGATCGAGAATTACGAGTGCCTGCAGAACCTCGACGGCGACTTCGTCAACGACTATTACGCCTGGCTGGCCGCGCAGGCCGGTGGACCGTGGGGGGAGGACATTCACGGGTTGGACTCGAACAGTTGGGTCGCCCGGCCCAGCGCGCTGCCCGAGGCGCTGCACGTGAACACGTGGACGGTCACCCGGTCGATCGACTTCCTGAAGCGGTGCGACCCCACCCGGCCGTTCTTCCTGAACGTCTCGTTTCACCGGCCGCACCCGCCGCTCGATCCGCCGGAGCACTATTTCCACATGTACGACCGGGCCGACTTGCCGCCGATACCCATGGGCGACTGGTGCGCCCCCTACGACCGGCCGGTGGATCACGTCAGCGGGAGCTTCGGCCGCCTGCCCAGGGCCCAGTCCGACCGGCAGCGGCGGGCGTATTTCGGCCAGATCTCCCACATCGACAACCAGGTCGGCCGCTTGCTCATCTACCTCCAGCGCACCGGGCTCATCCACAACACGATCTTCGTCTTCGCGAGCGACCACGGCGAACTCCTCGGGGACCATGCCATGTTCCGCAAAACGAGTTCGCTCGAAGGATCCGCCAAACTCGCCCTGCTGGCCAGTGCCCCGAGGCGGTTCGAACTGCAGCGCGGCCAGTTCTGCGACCTGCCGACCACGCACATGGACCTGATGCCCACGCTCCTCGACCTGGCGGGACTCGAGGTGCCCGATTCCGTGGAAGGGCGCAGCCTGGTCCCGGCTCTGCGGGGCGAACAGGACCCCGACGACTGGCGGCAGTACGTGCACGGCGAACACGCCCGCCCCGGGAGTGAGCTCGGCGGAAACCAGTTCCTCGCCGGCCGAAAGGAAAAGTACACCTGGTTCACGCGGACCGGCAAGGAGTGGCTGTTCGACCTGCAGGAGGACCCGCAGGAGACGGTCAACCTGGCAGAGAAACCGGAGGCCGCCGAGAG
>CAZGEE010000368.1:0-2923 GCA_964525035.1 uncultured Anaerolineales bacterium | reverse complement strand
CAGCGCGATGTCCAGGCTGAGGCTGCCCGTCGAAATGCCGGCCACCTGGGCTGTATGCCCCTCGCCCAGGTGCATGATCGATCCCTTGCCGTACTGCTTCTCGATCTGCATCAGCACCCGGTCCAGGGACTTCTCGTCACCCTTTTTTCCGTCACTCTTGGCCATCGAAATTCCTCCTGCCCGAGCCAGGTTGCGTGTCTCGGCGACGATCCCGCGCTTTCCGCCCCCCTCGAAGAGACTCCCGGAAGTGCTCGGCGAAATCGGAAAACTCAAGCCTTGAGTGTACCGGTTGGCCCCAGGGAATTCCAGATCAAAAGAGTGACTTCCCTTTCCTTATCGTGATCTGCTCGGCAATCCGGCGCTCAACGGGGAAAAGGGTCCGAAAGCACCCACACCCGCGGGCCATCCTGAAAGCCGCACAAAGTCGAGCCCGTGCTCCCGGACGGTTTCCCCTGCGCGCGAAGCGGGGCGCGGCCGGGCCGCGCCCCGCAGGCGATTCTTCTCGCATCAATCACTTCACCGGGTCGGCCGGAACAGGCTCGGCTCCCGGATGGGGCTTTTTCCCTGCCGGCGCCGGCCCATGCCTTCCTCGGCGCTTCGGAGGCCCCTCGTCATCCTGGTCACGTTGTCGCAGTCGGCGCCGTGCTTTCCAAGCCTCGCGGCGTTCCTCCGGACTCAACTTCCCGTCGCCATCGGCATCGAAGCGCCGAAGCAGCCGTTGCCGCATCTGCTCGCGCTGATGCTGACGGTGTCTTGCGCGGGCTTCCCGCAGGGCCTCTTGCTCGTCAGCATCAAGTTCTCCGTCCCCGTCGGTGTCGAAGCGTTCCTTGAGGCGCGCGCGGCGGTTCCGACGCATCTCCTGCATTCGCTCGCGTCGTCGCTCCCGGGCCGCCTGACGCTCCTCGGCGCTCAGCTCCCCGTCGCCATCCGCGTCGGCATGCTCGCGCACCCGTTCACGCACCTTTTCGCGGCGTTCCTCGCGAAGCTTCTCACGTTCGGCCTCACTGAGTGTACCGTCCCCGTCAGCGTCGAACTGCTCGACATGCCCGCGGCGTCGCTCTTCCACGCGGGCACGCACCCGCTGCCTTACCGCCTCGCGTGCGGCTTCGCGCTCGGCCTCATCGAGCTCGCCGTCGCCGTTCGCGTCGAACTCCTTCACCAGGGCCTCCCGGCGCGCCTGGCGTGCCTCGCGGGCCGCCTCACGTTCGCTCTCGCTCAACTGCCCGTCGCCGTCGGCGTCGAATTCCTTCAGCACGCGTGCCCATCGATGCCGTTGCGCCGCGTCCGGCCCTTTCCGCCCGCCCTCGGCAGGCTGGGCCGCGGCACTCGCCGCCACCAGCACAGCCACTGCCAACGCGATCAGTCCCTTCGTCATTCTCATCGATTCAACCTCCGAACTCGGCGGGTTGCCCGCGGCCGGGACCACGCCCCGACCTCCGACAACCCCTACCTTTCTTGCCCCGGGCGGACGCCCCCTCGGCTCCGCCGCTCCGGCGCCGCGACCGGCCGGTCGTTCCCGTTCGGCGCCCTGCAGAGTGTTCAACGCCCGGACGGCATACTTATTGCAGCGAGGCCGGCGCGCGGAAATCTCGCGGGGCACCGTTCTCGAAATGAAGAGGAAGCGGAATCCACCGGTCTGGATTGGCAGAGGGTCTCAAGCTCCCAGAGTCGACCGGTGGAGCGTCGTGTACGTCGGTCCGCCGCGACCTAACTGACTGCGGATCAACTCCACGGACCGGACGGAAATCGTTTCGGCGGAATCGAGGTGGTAGCCTTCCACAAGCTCGGAGAGTCGCCGCAGGTTCTTCCGGCCCTTGACGCGGCCGAGCGTCAGGTGCGCCGAGAACCCGCGCGGGTCAGGCTCGACCAGGTAGCGCGTAACCTGCTCGACGCGTTGCTGGAGGGCGACCAGTTCGCCCGTGGGCTCCTCCAGGCCGACCCACAGAACGCGGGGACGGCGGACGTTGGGAAAGGCCCCGACGACGCCGAGCCGGGCCTCGTGCGGCTGCGAGGCCGCCGCCGCGCCGTCCAGCGCGGCGGAAAGTTTCGGCACCTCTTCCTCGGGGGTGTCCCCGAGGAACTTCAGCGTCAGGTGCAGGTTCTCCACGCGCGACCACTTGACCGGCGCTCCCGCCTCGGCCAGCTCGCGCTGCACGGCGCTCATCACCTTTCGGACCCCCTCGGGCAAAGGCGCCGCGATGAAAAGTCGAAGCGTCGCCATGGCGTCTCCCCTGTCCGCCCTTTTCCCTGCCGGATCGGTTCCCGGCGCAGCGGTCAGAGCGCGAGCATACGCCGGTAGGCCTCGTACCGTCGGTCGATGTCCGCTCGCTCGATCTTCTGGAAACGGTTCAGGCTGAAATCCTCGACGTTGAACGACGCGGCCACGGCGCCGTAGGCCATCGCCCGGCGCAGCCGAGGCTCGTCGAACGCGGTCTGCGTGGCCAGGTACCCCATCATGCCGCCGGCGAACGAGTCGCCCGCCCCGGTCGGGTCCACGACCCGATCCGTCGGGAACGCGGGCAGGACGATCGTCTCGTTGGGCGTCACCAGCATGGCCCCGTGTTCGCCCTTTTTCACCACGACGAACTTCGGGCCCATGCCGAGGACCTTGCGGCCGGCGGCGACCAGGTTCGACGTCTCGGCCAGCATCAGCGCTTCCTCGTCGTTGAGCACCATGCCGTCGACGCGGCTCATCACCTCTTCGAGCTCGTCGCGGGCGGTTTCGATCCACAGGTTCATCGTGTCGGCCACAGCCAGCTTCGGAGCGTCGACCTGCTCCAGCACGCGGCGCTGCACCTGCGGGCTCGCGTTGGCCAGGAAGACGAACTCCGAGTCGCGAAACGACGGAGGCAGCTTGGGGTCGAACGTCCCGAGCACGTTCAGGTCGACCTCCAGCGTATTGCGGGTGTTCATGTCGGCCTCG
>CAZGEE010000367.1:1810-2932 GCA_964525035.1 uncultured Anaerolineales bacterium | reverse complement strand
ACATCGAGGGCCTGGAGCGGATGCTGGAGATCGTGGAGACCCTTCGCGCCCGCGACCGCAAGGTGGTCTTCACGATGTGGGTGGCCCCGCTGGCGGGCGACCCCGAGAGCCGCGACATGGTCAAGCAGAAGCTCCTGCTGCAGCGGCTGTTCGACCTGGGCTGCGAGATCGCCCATCACACCCTGCACCACAACCCGGGCGGCCACAACTGGGCCTCGCTCCCGCGGGAGCAGCAGGTGGAGGAGATCGAAGGCTGCACGGAGTGGTATCGCCGGAACATCGTCGGCTTCACTCGGCCGTTCTCTCACAAGGGCGGCGGCGGAGGGCACGGCCGGGCGATCGATCCGGAGTTCACCAAGCAGCTTCTCGCGCGGCAGAACTGGCTCTACACGGGCCGACGCGGCCAGCACCCGAACGAACAGGGCTGGCCTCGCGAGGTCGACAGCATCCGGGGCGATTACCTCGTGCCCACGGGGATGCTCGACGGCCACGCCCCGCCGGTCCACGCCGAGATCACCCGGCCCGTCCGGTCCGACTATCCCGGCCAGTTCGATTACGAGGTGGACCGCGGCGTGGCGATGATGAAGGCCAACCTCGATTACCGCTATCGCCATCCGCGCCGGCCCATCTTCGCCATCAACGCGTTTCACGACTGGGGCTTCAAGACCCTCGACGACAGCACCTGCAAGTGGAGCCATCGGAACGAGGCGGAAATCCTCAAGCAGTTTCTGATGGAGGTCCTCGTCCGCGAGAAGGACAAGTACCCGGAGGCCCATTGCGTGACGTTCCGCCAGGTGGTCGAGTACGCCCGCACCGGCGGCGACCTGGAGCAGACCCTGGCGATCGGCAACGGCCAGGACGTGCGAATCCCCGTGGAGCCGAGCGTCCGGTGAGACCGCGGGCGGGATGGCCGGCGAGGCGCCGTGCGGACCGGGTCCGCAGCAGTTGGACTTCCCGGAAGGGGTGAAAACGATGAGACGACGGATCAGGGCCCCGGCTGGGGTGGTTGCGTTCGCAGTTCTTGCGGGGGCGATCCCGGCATCGGTCCTCGCTGGGGGAACCGCCGTTCGCTGCCACACCCTCGGCGCCCACGAGGCCTTCGAAGACGGCATGGGCGCGTGG
>CAZGEE010000367.1:0-1800 GCA_964525035.1 uncultured Anaerolineales bacterium | reverse complement strand
TCCGCATGAGTGACGACGGCTCCGGGGTGGTCCTCTACGATCGCGTGCTCGTCGAGGACGATGGGCCGGGCATCGGAAGCGACGCGCACTGGATGAAAGACAACCGTTCGCCGACGCAGCGGATCGCGGGCGAAACGAAGGTGAAGAAGGTCCTTCACGTGGACCGGCTCGGTGCGATGGCGGCGCGGCTCTACGTGCCACGTGGCCTCTCGGTCGAGATCAACGGTACGGCCGTGCCCGTGCCCCCCGACGCGCACTACCCGGAGATTCCGGTCAGCACGTTGCGGGAGGGCGACAACACGGTGGTGCTCTCAGCGCCCGCCGAGAAGGGCCGGACCGTCAAGGTGGCGACCACGGAGGACATCCTGCGCAACGCTCCCGGGCGTCGGGGCCGGCCGGTGCGGAGCTTCCGGAGCCGCGACGGCGGCCGGACGTGGCAGCCGGTGCCCGGCGAGGTCATGGTACGCCTGCACCTGGTGCAGTACGTGCCCGAAGGACATTTCATCTCGCCCGTCATTGACCTCGGCAGCGCGCCCGACGAGCGGAGCCCCCTGAAGATGCCCGTGACCGTCCGGTTCGTTTCCCTGGGCGCCGACGTGCAGGTGCCCGAGGCGACCGAAATCGCCTTCGCCATCCGCACGGGAGAGAGCCCGGTTTACGAGGAGCAACACTGGGGCGACTGGCGTGCGGTGGACCGGGAGGTCTCTCCGAAGGCTATGGGTCCGGACCTCCTCGACGTGCCCGCGGGGCATCGTTACCTGCAGTGGAAGGCCACGCTCCGCACGTCCGAACCCACGGTCACGCCGACGGTGAAGCGCGTCACCGTGACCTCCCGCGCCGACCCGCCCGACCCGCCGGCCTGGAGCGATCGGCTTTCGGTGGTCGAGGCGCACAACGAGCAGATCCGCTATACCTCCATGCCCTTCGAGTACGAGGACCCCGAGCATCCGAAGCCGAGGGCCCTGCGCGAGAAGTACGAGCTCGACAAGGTCGTGGCGGGAGCCGACGGCGAGCTGGAGCAGCTGGCCCGGCTGCGCGACTGGGTGGCCCACCAGTGGAGGTTTCAGCCGCCGGTGGAGGACTACCCGCCATGGGACGCTGGTGAAATCCTCCAGCGCAAGTACGGCTTCTGCGTCCAGTACGCCATCGTGTTCATGCAGTGCGCCATCAGCCTCGGGCACCAGGCGCGGTTCGTCTTCGGCAGCAACCCCGGGGCCAAGGGCGGCGGAGGCCACGAGGTCTGCGAGGTCTGGCTGAACGATTACGGCAAGTGGGTGTTCTTCGACATCAACCAGAACTGGCACCACGTGGACCGGGCCACGGGCAAGCCGATGAGCATGCTCGAGGTGCACGACCTGATTCTCGAGACCTATTATCCCGGGGGCGGCGTGGCCGAGTGGACCCGGCGGCCGCGCGAGTTCAAGCACACCGACGACATGATGATCTGCTACGGGAGCTCGGCCGAGCCGAACGAACCGCCCGAGCGCAAGGCGTGGCAGCTCAAGGACGGGCAGTACATTGTGCCGACCAAGTGGCTGCTGGTCCGGTACATGCCGCGCAACAATTTCCTCGGCCGGCCTCGGCCCATCCCGAAAACCCAGGGCTGCCATTGGGACTGGACGGGCTACTGGTGCTGGGAGGACGCCCGCACGCCGCGCCAGTGGCGTTACCGCCACTTCACCGGGCGGCGGTCCGACCTGCACTGGACCCTGAACCAGGTACGGTTCGCCGCCGTCTGCACCGAGCAACCCGGCACCGTGGACGTGCAGATGGGAACCGTGACGCCCTACTTCGACACGT
>CAZGEE010000366.1:0-2941 GCA_964525035.1 uncultured Anaerolineales bacterium | reverse complement strand
CGCCCAGGCGGACGTAGACGGCGTGCCCCAGTGCCAGAAGCAGGAAAGCGGTCGCCCGCGGAGAGTCGCCCAGGTCGACGGCGCCCAGGCCCGCGTCGAACATCTCCCGGGCCGCGTCGCGGAGCCCCGCCGGGAGCGGCGAGTTCAGCACCTCGGCCAGGGCCCACAGGCACCGGCCCTGGCAATCGAGCCCCGCCGGCTCATGAAACCACTGCCGATCGTAGCCGAGAAGGTTGCGGAACGAGCCGTCGCGATCCTGCGCGTGCTCCAGGAATCCGAGGTAAACGGTGGCCAGGTCGACCACCTCGGTCCGCGGGGCGGCGGCCTGCTCGCGCGCCATCAGCAACAGCGCCCGGGCGTTGTCGTCGCTTGCGTACCCGTGGGAGCGCCGCGGAACGGAGTAGTAGGCGTGCTGGACCAACCCCGTGTCGTCGGTCAGGCGCTTCAGATGGATCAGCGAGATTGTATCCATCGGCAAGAGACCGGCTCAGCCGGCCGTCGGCGAATCGTCGCCCTCGTAGAGGGCCTCCACGGCCCCCTTGACCTCTTCGACCTTTCGCTTGTCGCAGACCAGCACCCCGTGCTCGGTGTGAACCACCACGGCATCGCTGACCCCGATGCACACCACGGGGCGATCGTCGCGCGTGTTGTAGATCACGCTGTTGCGGCAGCCGTCCAGCAGGGCCTTGCCACGGACCTCGTTGCCCTGCTCGTCGGGGGTGAGCTGCTCGCCGAGGGCCACCCACCCGCCCAGGTCGCTCCAGGAAAACCGGGCCTCGACCACGGCCGCCCGGGAGGTTTTCTCCATGATGCCGACGTCCACGGGAACTTTCTCCACGGCATCGTAGGCGGCGCGGAACCGCTGGTCCCAGCGGTCCGTTCCCCACGCTTCGGCCGCGGCCGAGAGCGCCTCGTAATGCCCCGGCATATGCTGCCGGGCCTCCTCCAGCAGGAGGGGGGCCGGCCAGACGAAAATCCCCGCGTTCCAGTAGAAACTTCCCGCCTTGATGTACTGTTCCGCCGCCCGGCGGTCCGGCTTCTCGGTGAACCGTTTGACGCGGTAGGCCTGCTGCTCCCCCGGGGCCGGCATCCGCTCGCCGCGCTCGATGTAACCGTACCCGGCCGAGGGAAACGTCGGGCGGATGCCGATCGCGCAGAGCACCTGTTCCCGGTCGGCCAGCCGGGCGATCTCGGCGAGTTGGCGGCGGAAGTCGTCGGCCGGCCGAATCAGGTGATCCGCCGGCAGCGTCGCCACCACCGCCTCGGGCCAGTGCTGCCGGGCCAACGCCGCGCCGAGGATGGCCGCCGCGGCCGTGTCCCGCTGCCGGGGCTCGCCCACGAGGTTCTCGGCCGGAAGGTCCGGCAGGTCCGCCCGCGTGTTCTCGGCGAACTCCTCCGCGGTGATCACCAGGCGGCGTTCGGCCGGCACCAGGCCTTCGAGCCGGTGCCACGTCGCCTGGAGCATGCTCTTCTCGCCGAAAAGCTTCAGAAACTGCTTGGGCCGACCCGGTACGCTGAGCGGCCAGAACCGTTTGCCACTGCCCCCGGCCATGATCACGGCAACGATGGTTTTATCCGTCATGCAGCACCCTTCTCACGTCGAACCGACTCCGATCGCTTTCCGGACGAAGCGACAAATCGGCACCGGTGGGCCGAAGCGTCCGACCGGCCGCGGCCGCCCGCGCCGCTTCCGCCCAGACCTCCGCGAACAGCGCCCGGTACCTCCGCCCGATCGCCGGCCACGTCATCGACCGCCCGAGCTCGTAGGCCGACGCCTGCAACTCCTCTCGGTGCGCCGGAGCGCTCAGGACGGCGCCAATCTGCTCAGCCTGGGACGCCGGGTCGTGGAACCGCGCCAGCCGACCGCGGCCTTCGCCCAGCAGGTCCTCCGCGTAGACGTACGGCGTCGAGACGATCGCGCACCCCGCCGTCATCGCGTAGCTCAACGTCCCGCTGCTGCTCTGGTCGCGACCCACGTAGGGCGTCACGTAGACGTCACAGGCCTGAAGATAACGCATCAGCTCGACGTCGTCCAGAAAACGATTCTCGAATCGCAGGCAGTCCGCCACTCCGAGCCGTCGCGCCCGGGCTCGCAGCTCGTCGCGGTAGCTCTCGCCCTCGAGCTTTACGATGTTCGGATGCGTCTGGCCGGCGATCAGGTAGAGCACCTCGGGGTGCTCCCGGCGAATTGCCGGCAGGGCCTCCAGGACGTACTCCAGGCCCTTGCCGCGACTGAGCAGACCGAACGTCAGGATAACCTTCCGGCCCGAGAGGCCCAGTTGTCGCCGAAGCCAGGACCGATGGGCGAAAGGCACGTCCGGCACGCCGTGGGCGATCAGGGCCGTCTTGCCGCGGGGCACGCCGTAGAGACCTTCCAGCATCCGCACGCCGCGACCGGCCATCGCCACCAGCCGCTGCGAATACCTCGCCAGTCCTTCCATCACCTGCCGCTGCGCGGCGCTGGGCTGCGGCAGGATCGTGTGGAGCGTCGTCACCACCGGTTTGCGGCACGCGGAGAGGAAGTCCAGGAGGTCCATCCCGCACTCGCCGGAATAGAGCCCGAACTCGTGCTGCAGCGACACCGTGTCCACCCGGGCCGCGTTGACCCACGCGGCCGCGCGCTCATAGGCCCGCGGCACCGTGTTGTCGATCGTGTAGATCACCCGCCGGCTGAACCGGACGCTTTCGCCGCCGCGCACAGTGGCCGCCACGAGAACGTCCTCGGGCGTCTCCTGCTGCTCCACCGCGTGAACCAGGTTCTGCGTGAAGGTGGCAATGCCGCATTGCTGCGGAGGGTACGTCCCGACGAACAGCACCACCGGATTCCGTTTCACCTGACGGTCCTCCCCCATCCCCGAAGCGCGCCTGAACACTCCTTCGCGACCACCGGCTTGTCTCTCGGTACGCGGGGCCCGGCCCGCAACGCCACGCCCCGAAGACC
>CAZGEE010000365.1:0-2947 GCA_964525035.1 uncultured Anaerolineales bacterium | reverse complement strand
GTCACGGAGTCGGTGTTCTCGATGGAAGGGAACGTGGCCCCGCTTTCGGAACTGGCGGAGGTGGCGGAGCGGCACGGGGCCATGTTCGTCGTCGACGAGGCCCACGCGACGGGCGTCTTCGGCGCGACGGGAGCCGGCGTGGCGGAGGAGCAGGGCCTCGCGGCGGCGGAGGTCACCGCGACCGTCGGGACGCTTTCGAAGGCGCTCGGGGGTTTGGGCGGTTTCGTCACGGCGTCGCGTCCGGTGGTGGATTTGATGATCAATACGGCCCGGCCCTTCATCTTCACCACGGGGATTCCCCCGGCGCAAGCGGCGGCCGCGCTGGCGGCGCTGGACGTGGTCCACGAGGAGCCGCAGGGCCGGCGCGAACTGCTCTCCCTGGCCGAGGAGTTGCGAGCGGAGCTGGCGGGACTTGGATTGGAGACGGGCGGCAGCCGGTCGCAGATCATTCCCGTCACGCTGGGCGAGGCGGAGCGTGCGCTTGCCGTGGCACGCCGGCTGTGGGAGCGGGGCATCTTCGTGCCGGCGATCCGCCCGCCGTCGGTTCCGCGGGGCGGGTCGCGGCTTCGGATCAGCCTGACGGCAGCGCACACGCGGGACCACGTGCAGCGGTTGCGCACCGAGCTGGCGGAGGCAATCGCCGCGGGGTGAACGGCGCTTGATTTCCGCGGCCGGCGCGATACCATACGCGTTGGCCGCATTGCGTCCTCGTAGCTCAATTGGATAGAGCGTCGGCCTCCGGAGCCGAAGGTTGCAGGTTCGAGTCCT
This sequence comes from uncultured Anaerolineales bacterium, assembly GCA_964525035.1. Taxonomy (GTDB): domain Bacteria; phylum Planctomycetota; class Phycisphaerae; order FEN-1346; family JAACEH01; genus CAZGEE01. Next base: position 2,179 of record CAZGEE010000365.1, on the reverse strand, counting down.
GCCGGGGACGCCAGTTAACGAGCAGGAGGTTGTCGGCGGCGTCCGGCGACCTCTTTTTTTCTTGGCGTCCGCACGAGGGCTCAAGGGACGTAATGCTGAAAGGGTGGCCGCGGGGGCTTGACGCGAGGGCGTCGGTTGCCATGATGGGAACGATCCGTTGGGTCCGGGTTTGAGCCTCGTAGCCAGTTGTGCCGGAAAGCCCTTTAAGCGGATCGACAAGGGAGAACGCGATGGACGCATTCGACGGGTTGAGGATGGGCCTGGGGAACCTGTTTGTGCTTTCGGACGCCGAGACGCGGAGCATCTGCGCGGAGAACCCGGACGCTTCAAAGGCCGGCGGGGCGCGGGCGGAGCCGGACGAGAACAACCCGGCGCGGAAGCTGGGGCGCGGGTGGAAGGTCCGCCCGTGCATCACGTTGCCGCCGGGCGAGACGGTGTCCCTCGCGGAGATCGAGGGCCCGGGCGTGATCCAGCACATCTGGATCACCGTTCGCGAGATCGCCTACCGCACGTGCGTTCTGCGCATCTACTGGGACGGGGAATCCGAACCGAGCGTGGAGGTGCCCCTGGGCGACTTCTTCGCCAACGGTCACGGCGTCCGGTGCAACGTCCGCAGCCTGCCCGTCGCGGTCAACCCGAGCGGCGGCTTCAACTCCTACTGGCCGATGCCCTTCCGCGAGCGGGCCCGGATTACCATCGAGAACCAGTGGCACGAGGAGATCGGCGGTTTCTTCTACCAGGTCACCTACGCCCTGGTCGGCGTTCCGGACGAGGCCGGCTACCTGCACGCCCAGTGGCGGCGCAGCCTGACCACCCGGGAGCACCCGGAGCACGTGATGCTCGACGGCGCCCGGGGCCGCGGTCAGTACGTCGGCACGTACCTGGCGTGGACGCAGATGTCCAACGGCTGGTGGGGCGAGGGCGAGCTGAAGTTCTACCTCGACGGCGACGGGGACGACCCGACGGTTTGCGGCACGGGGACGGAGGACTACTTCGGCGGCGCCTGGGGCTTCAGCACGGAGGCCGACCCGGCGGGCGAGGTCTACTCGACCGCCTTCCTCGGTTATCCGCAACGGTTGGGCGAGCCGGGCTCGGTGCCGAGGCACGGCCTCTACCGGTGGCACGTCATGGACCCGATCCGTTTCAAAAAGGACCTTCGCGTGACGGTTCAGGCGCTCGGCTGGTGGCCCGACCGGACGTTCGAACCGCTGACGGACGACATCGCCAGCACGGCCATCTGGTACCAGGCCGAACCGCACGCTGCGTTCCCCGCGCTGCCCGGCCTGGACGGGCGGTTTGCGCGGTAGCGTGGCGCGTCGGGTCGACTCGGACCGAGCGCACTGCTGACTGCGGGGTTACACGGCTACCCCGACGCACGCGCCCGGTTCTCCGTGCACAGGTGGCTTCCTGGTGGGCGGGTCAGTCGCCGTACCCTTCCGGGTGAGCGCGTAGCCACGTCCACGCGGTTTCGATGATCTGATCCAGCGAGGGCAGTTCCGGTTGCCAGCCTAGCTCACGGCCGATGAGCTCGCTCGAGGCGACCAGCACGGGGGGGTCGCCGGGTCGGCGCGGGGCGTCCTCGTGCGGGATCGGCTTGCCCGCGACACGTTCGGCTGTCTCGATGACTTCCCGCACGGAGTATCCCTGCCCGTTGCCCAGGTTGTATATCCGGCCGCCTTGCTTGGGAAGGTTCTCGAGGGCCCTCACGTGTGCCCGCGCCAGGTCGTCCACGTGAATGTAGTCCCGCACGCAGGTGCCGTCCGGCGTGTCGTAGTCGGTGCCGAACACTGAGACCTTCTCGCGCTGTCCGAGCGCGGCCTGGAGAACCAGCGGGATCAGGTGGGTCTCGGGCTCGTGGTCCTCGCCGATCGAGCCGTCCGCCGCGGCCCCGGCCGCGTTGAAATACCGCAGCGACACGTAGCTCATCTCGTAGGCCCGCGCGTAGTCGGCCAGGATCTGCTCGAACTGCAGCTTGGTCCGCCCGTAGGGATTGATCGGCCGCGTGGGATGCCCCTCGGGGATGGGCGTCTCGGACGGCGTACCGTACACGGCCGCGGTCGAGGAGAACACGATCCGGTTCACTCCGGCCGTCCGCATGGCGCGAAGCAAAATGAGCGAGTTGACCACGTTGTTCGCATAGTACCTCTCACGCTCCACCACCGACTCGCCCAAGTAGCGG
>CAZGEE010000364.1:0-2951 GCA_964525035.1 uncultured Anaerolineales bacterium | reverse complement strand
TCACCGTGTCTCCAGCCGTGGCGGTGTTGGCCCCCTTGTCCACGGTCCGCCAGGGGAGGGCCGCGGTGCCCGGGTTGGAATCGGAGGCCGACGGGTGGCCCTGGTCCACGTAGTAAGTCGCTGCCCAAGCCTGCCCGACGGCCAGCAGGACCGTCAAGGCGGCTGTTCCGGCCGTACGCATCGAGGTCATGGTTCCACCCCCACCTTTTCCGTCGGCGCAGCGGGTTTCGAGGCTACTGTGGGCAACTTAACCTCTTGTGTAAGTATACCTTGGAACTGCTCTGCAGTCAAAACGAGCTGCCCTGGTCTTAAACCGCCCGGGAGGCGCGGGATTCAGGAGGTCTATTCCAATCAGGCGATGCTTATGCCACCGGGAAGGCGTGAAACGCCAGGGCCGGCATGTTGGTCTCGTAATCGCGGAGGGTCCACTCGGGATTCACGCCGTAGGCACCGTCCACGGTGGCGCGGCCCTCGATGGCCCTGGAGAGGTCGAGCTGCACGGTGTCGCCCTCGGCCGTGGCCGAGGCAATCTGTGCCGTGCCGGCCTCGTCGCGGACGCGGAAATCCTCGAGCCCTCGCCCCAGCAGGATCAGGCGGCTGGTCACGCCGTCGAATTCGATCCGGATCGTCCTGCCGCCGTTTTCGCCGATGGCGCGTCGCGGTTCCGGCGCGCGCCATGGAATCTCGCGCCCGTAGACGAATCCGAGCGCGGCCCGGGCCGCACGCTCACCGAGTACCACGTTACCGGCGGACGAGTTGTGAATGCCGTCCGAGAGGGAAATGTCAAGTGACGGAATCACGCAAACGCCCGGCAGCTTCCCCGCCCGGCGCTGGGCTTCGCGCACGATGGAGAAGCCTTCGACCACTTCCGGCGGGTGCTCCACGTCGGTCCACCGATTGAGCTGGGTCACGACGACCGGGAGCGTGCCGAACTGCTCGCGGGCCCGGTCGAGGAAGGCGGCCCATCGGGGCTCGTAGCTCCAGGCGTCGGGCTCCGTGCTCAGTCCGCCGTCGCTGCATCCCTGGTACCAGACCATGCCGCGGACGCTTCCCCCGGCGAGGCCCACGCAGTGGACCAGGTTGTGCCACAGCGGCGCGTCGGGCTCTTCCTCGACGTGCCATTCTCTCAGCGCGGAGCCGCCCTTGGCGGTCTGGACCAGGCCGATCGGTCGCCCGAGCTCCCGGCGCAAGGTCTTGGCGAACCGCAGGTACGGCGAGGTCCCGGCCCCGGCGTCGCGGTTCGGGTGGTCCGTTCCGCGGGGCGCGTTGAGCGGATGGACCGCCGGGGCCCAGCGCTCGTCGTTGCCCAGTATGTGCACGCCAAGCTCGGGCCCGTCCTCGGCGACGCCACGCCCGGTTCCGGAGGCATTGCTCTGCCCGGCGGTGATCCAGAGGTCGCCCACGCCCACGTGGTGAACCGAGTCGCCCAACCGCCCGGCGGGCAGGTCGTCCGGGCCGACCCATTCCAGCCGCGTCTGGATCGCATAGAGCCCCCCGCAAGGGACCCCGCGGAGCGTGTGGCTCCAGGTGCCGCGAGCCATTTTCTCGACCGCCGTCCAGTCGGTCGTGGGAGGGATCGGCGCGAAGTCGATCTCGCGAAGGATGCGAATGCTGATCCGCACGTCGCGGCCGTCGGGCACCTCGTCCCACGTGCCCGCAAGGCAAATGTCGGCCTTTCCCTTTTCCGTCTGCTGATAGATGCGAAAGTCGCTCGGGCCTTCCGTGATCCGGACGTCCGGAACTTTCATCCTCCATGGGTCCACTGCCTGGTCTCCTGCCCGTGTCTTTGGCTTACCCCGAAAAGGAAGCTGCGCATCATATCCCGCCCGGCTCTTCGTGTAAAGCGGGTGATCGCCGACAGCGGCGTCTGCTCTATGCGCCAACTGCACGGGGGATTGGGCTCCGGCGCGGGGCGAACGGGCGGAACTCGGTCGAGCGGTTTCGGCAAACGGTTCTTCCTGCACCCCGGTTTTCCGCCTGTCAGACGGGCAAGCCCCAGTCCGAGTTGCTTTTCGCGGCCCCGATGGCGTATAGTTGTGTTGTGCCATAGTAAGGGGATGCAGGAACAGTGGGGCGAAGCGGGTTCGCGCCGGGGGCGGTGGAGAATCGAATGGCTCAACAGCGACATTTCCGGCGTTCGGCCTGTCGACTCGCCGCGAGGTACCCTGTCCTGGCGCTGCTGGCTTTCCTGGTGCTGGGCAGTGCCCGCGCGAGCGGTCAGCAGTGGCGCGTCCTTCCGATCCGCAGTGAGGAGGAATACAACCAGGGGGCTATCGGGGGCGAGGCGACCCAGCATCTGCACGGCATCGCCCGGAGCGTCAGCGATCCCGACGTCATCTATCTGTCGCACGACTGCGGCCAGACCTGGCGCAGCGACGACAACGGGCAGACGTGGCAGAAGAATCTCTGTCACGGGATGCACGTCCATGCCGGGCAGTCGATCGAGGTCGATCCCGTCGACGCGGACATCGTGCTGGCCATCGTCGACAGCGCTTACAATTACTACGTCGAGGACTACGAGGGGGTCTACCGCTCGACCGACGGCGGGGAAAACTGGGACCTCGTGCTTCCGGCAGCCGGCGAAAGCCAGCGGATGTACCAGCACAACGTGGCGTACGACCCCGCCGGCACGACGGCCACCCACGCCGCAAGGTGGTACGCGGGCTTCCCCGGTAACGCCCTGTTCCGCTCCGAGGACGGCGGCGCGACCTGGACCGAGGTCAGCGACCTGTCGGCACACGGCTCGCTCTATTTCGTTTACGCTCACCCGACCGATGGCAGTACGGTTTACCTGGGTTCGGACCAGGGTCTTTTCGTAAGCACGACCGGCGGGACGAATCTTCAGCCCCTGGGCGACCTGCCGGGCGGGCACGCCTCGGGACTGGCCATTCACCCGCAGGATCCGGACACGCTCTATGCCGTGGTGAAGGTCACGGGGCTGTACCGGTCGA
>CAZGEE010000363.1:0-2960 GCA_964525035.1 uncultured Anaerolineales bacterium | reverse complement strand
GCGAACCGTCCCGGAGGACTGGTCGAAGGGCCTCCGGTCGGTCGCACCGCCGCCGAAGAGGTACTCGTTCTGGTACTGGCGATTGCCGATCTGGGCCAGTTGACTGATCAGGCTCCCCACGACGGTGGCGGCCTCCTGCCGACTGGTCTCGTCGGTGGCCGACCCGATGTTCTCCGAGGCCACCTCCGACGCCTGGTTGAGCAGATCCTGGAGTTCCTGGAGGGAATTGTCGGTGGCGCCGAGAAAGTCGTTGCCCCGGTCGGCACTGGTCGTCGCCTGCTCGCGGCGTTCGATGACGTTCTGGAAGGCCATCGCCACGGCCGCGCCCTGGGGATCCACGCTGGGCTTATACAGCCGGAGCCCGGAGGCGAGTTGATACTGAAGGTTCAGCATCTCGCGCATGTTGTCGTTCATGTTTCGAAGCGAAAGTTGGGCAAGCAACGCGTTCGAAACCCGCGTGTTGGTCACACTCATACTCATGGCCGGTTTCCTTGACGGTTTCCGAAGGGCCCGTCAGATTTTCACCAGTTCGTCCAGCAACTCCGACATCAGCCCCATGAACCGGGCCGAGGCGCTGTAGACCTTCTGGAAACGAATCAGCTTGACCGTTTCCTCGTCGAGATTGACCCCGCTGATGGACTCGCGTTCGTCCTGCATCGACGACAGGAACGCATCGGCGGCCCGGGTGGCGGACTCGGCGGCGGCCGTGTTCACCGCCAGGCGGGTGGCCGACTGCGTGTGATAGTCCAGGATCGTGCTTCCGCCGAGTTCCTCGACCGACTGGTCGGCCAGCCCGGCGAGACGAAGCGCGTTGGCGTTGTCGCCCTCGCCCGAGAGCCCGGCGGCCAGCAGCCCGGGGGCCGAAACCACCTCCTCGGACAGCCCCATGGTCACCGAGTCGTACCCGGTGAACAGCGCGTTGACGCCCAGGCAGGCCAGCAGGCTGCTCGTGTCGTCCGCGAAGCCGACGCGCGTGGCCTCGTTGACTCCCTCGATGACGAGGTGTCCGGTCGTGTCGACCGAGGCGGTAGCCTTCGCCCCGGCCAGGGCATTGATCCTGTTGACGACGTCATCCAGGCTGTCGTCGGCCCCGATGCCGTCGAGGTCCACGTCGATGACGAAGGTTTCCCGTTCCGGGTCGGCCTCGTTCTCCCCCTGGCGCAGAGTGGTGACCTCGAGCAGGAAGGATCCGTTTTGCGGGCTCCTGTTCAGGCCCGTGTCCTCGCTGGTGAGCGTGGCCGAGGAATCGAGCACGAACTGCTCGCTCCGGACGCTCTGCGGCAGGCTGGTGCCGGCGCCCTCGGCGTGCAGCTTGTTCACTTCGAAGATCAGCGTGCGGGCCATCCGGTCGAGCCCGTCCACCTGCTGGCCGATCCACTGGTCCCGGCTCGTGATGTAACCCTGCAGGGTGCCGCCGGTCAGCGCAACCGGCGCGTCGTTATCGGCGAAGCTGACCTCGGAGATTCCCACGTTCCGGTCTTCGACGGTTTCGCGGGTCAGTTCCCGATGCGTTCGGCCGTCGACCAGCATCTGGTTGCCCACCAGGACGTTGACCGCGCCGGACTCCTGTTCCACGATGCGAAAGTTGATCCGCTGGGCCAGCTCGCGGAGCGTTGCGCTGCGTGCGTCACGGAGGTTCGGCGCCGAGCCGAGTTGTCCCTCCTCGGCCATGACCACCTGGACGTTCAGGTCCGCGACCCGACCGGCGAGCCGGTTGACCTCCTCCACGGTGCTCCGAACGGATTCGTCGATCTCGCGCCGGATCCCGTCCATCCCGCTGCGCAGGTGCCGGACGCGGTCCACGAGGGTGCGGGCCCGCTCGATGACAACGGTCCGCAACCCGGCGTCGGTCGGCTGATTGGCCAGGCTCTCGAAGCTGTTGAAGAACTCCACCAGGGCGCTGGAGAGGTCGTTGTCGGTGGTTTCGTTGTAGAGCGATTCCAACCGGTCGAGCGCCTGCTGCTGAACCTGCCGGCTCTGCTGATCGCTGGCGGCCTGGCAGAGTCGGCTCTCCACCGCCGCGTCGTACCGCCGCAGAATCTGCTCCACCCGAACGCCCGTGCCGATCCGCACCGAGCCCCGGTTCACCGCGCCGCCGGGGCTCAGGATGACGTCCTGCCGGCTGTAGTTCTCCGTCGCGGCGTTCGCGATGTTGTTGCCGACCACCTCGAGCGCTTTCTGACTCGCGTTCAGGCCCGTGTTGCCGACGCTCAGTGCCGAATAGATTCCCATGGTCTATCCTATGCCTGCATGTCCACGACGCTCATGCCCAGCCGCCCCGCCCGGGTCGCCTCCCCGCCGGCGGTGTAGCTGGGCTGCCCCGCGGAGCCGCCCAGGAGCACCTCGAGCAACTCCTCGAAGTGCGGAAGAAAACGCCGAGCCAGGGCCAAGGTCCCATGGTTGATCCGGCCGATCTCCCCCGTCACCTCGTGCAGCGACTTCCGAAGAGCCATCAGTCGACCGCGGTGCGGTTCGCCGAGCCACTCGGCGACCTCGCCGAGGGAGGCTTCCTCGCCCTAGGGCGCCGGCTTGCCCAGGTCCGCCCGGAGCCGCAGGACCGTCTGGCGACGCCGTTGCTCTTCCTCGAAGACGGCCGTGCTGATCGCCCGTTCCTCGCCCAGCAACCGCTCCAGCCGATCGACGTCGCGGGCGACCATGGCGGGCTGCCGCTGCTCGACCACCGCCAGGAGCTTGCGGTTGAGCCGCAGCAGCGCCTCCATGTGCCGTTCGAGTGCCGTCGCCCAGCGGTTCATGCCTTCTCCTCGCCTCTCGGCGGAACGGTCCGTTCGGCGGACCGGACGTTGCTCCGGGGCGTGTCGCGGAAGATGCGTTCGACCACCGCGTCGGCCAGCCGGAAGTGCCCCGCGCCGGCCAGCCGCTCCGCGAGGGCCTGGTCCAGGCGCGGCCGCAACGTCGATTCCCCTACCCCCCCGTGAAGCAGGTGACTCTCGCGCGTGGAC
>CAZGEE010000362.1:0-2962 GCA_964525035.1 uncultured Anaerolineales bacterium | reverse complement strand
GAGGCGGCCCGCTGGAGCTGGCTCGTGATGAACGGCGGCGGGGCCTTGTCCTGGACGCGGCGCTTGCGGACTGAGGCCACGCGGTAGGCCGCCTGGCGCATCGGGCCGACGTCCCGCCCGCGCGTGAGCAGCGGAAGGTTTGCCTTCTCCCACCGCAGGGCCTCGCCATAGTGGGGATGCCGCCGCAGGGCCTCGCGGAACGTCCGGTTGTGCGGGCGCTCCTCGGGCGACTGCCGGGAATGAAGACACTCGTGGTACACGGTGAACGAGACGAACCCCTCGGGCACCGCCCACTGGTCGAGCACCGGGTTGATGACGATGAGGTCCTCGTGGCGGCAGTAGGAGCCCAGCGTGCGGACCTGGACCCTGCGGCGCGGGCCCCGGCGCCCCCACGTGATCCCGGCGGAGACGGCCCCGTCGAAATAGGTCTCGTTGACCTCCTTGAGAATGCGCTGTAGATGGTAGCACCGGCCGCGGGGTTCCAGGCTGCGCTGCCGACTGCGTGCCAGCTGCGTCAGCTCCGGCGGGGGGCGGTCGATGAACTGCCGCACCACGCGCGGGCAGCGGCGTTCCCGGCCGCCAAGCCATCGGCCCACGCCGACCACCACGGGGTCCGGAGCATGGAGGAACAGCCGCTGGATGCGCACGCGCAGGGGTTTGCGGTCCGGGGCAAAGCTGATGTAGCTGCTGGCGTTCGAGGTCAGGGTCAGCTCGATCGGCCGGCGCGCCACGCGCTCCAGTTCGCGGCGAAGCTGTTCCCGGGTGAACCGTGCCATAAACACTTATTTTACCTTCTCCCCCGGCTTTCGTCAAGTTGCCTTCGTCGAGCACAAAAGGTTAGGTTTCTCTTGTGGTCGCGCCGCGGCATTCCGTTATAATGCCGCGTCGCGGGAGGCCGTGTCCGGTGGGGACGCGGTCCCGCATTCGCCGAAGCCGCCGCCCGGCGGCACAAGGGTCAAGACGAGAGCCGTAATGACTGACAATTCCGAGCACGCCGCGAACCTCCCCTCCGGGGAGCCCCTCGACGCCAAACTGCAACGGGAGATCGACGAGGCCCTGGGCCGGAGAAGCCTCGAAGAGTTCATGGACGAGGCCGAGGCCGCGAAGACCGACGTCGGCCAGGCCGGCCCGGGCGGGCTCCGCCAGGGCAACGTGGTGGCGGTCCACAAGGGCGATATCTTCGTGGACCTCGGCGGACGCAGCCAGGGGGTGATCACCGCCGACCAGTTCCCGCCGGAGGAAGTCCCCGACGTGGGGGACACGGTCGAGGTGTTGGTGGACCACTACGACGAGAGCGAGGGACTGCTGATCCTGACCCGCAAAGGGGCGGCGCAGAAGGTCGCCTGGGCCACCCTGAACCAGGGCGACGTCGTCGAGGCCCGGGTCACGGGAATGAACAAGGGCGGCCTCGAATGCGATCTGAAGGGCATCCGGGCCTTCATGCCCACCAGCCAGGTCGACACCGCGCGGATCCGGGACATCAGCACGTTGGTCGGGCAGCGGCTTCGGTGCCTCGTGGTGGAGCTCGACCGCAAGGATCAGAACGTGGTGCTCTCGCGGCGGGAATTGCAGGAGCGTGAGGCGGCCGAGGCTCGCGAGAAAACGCTCGCCGAGATCGCCGCCGGGCAGGTCCGCCCCGGGACGGTCAAGAACATCATGCCCTACGGGGCGTTCATCGACCTCGGCGGGGTGGACGGTCTGCTGCACGTCAGCGACATGAGCCACAGCCGGGTCGAGGACCCGAACCAGGTGGTCCAGCCCGGCCAGCAGCTCCAGGTCAAGGTGCTGAAGGTCGAACAGGGCGGGCGGCGCATCAGCCTCGGCCTGAAGCAACTGGAGCCCGACCCGTGGGAAGGCGCCGCGGAGAAGTACGCCGCGGGCCAGACCGTGAAGGGCCGGGTCACCAACCTGGCCAGGTTCGGCGCCTTCGTCGAGGTGGAGCCGGGCATCGAAGCCCTCCTGCCGATCAGCGAGATGAGCTGGAAGAAGCGCATCAACCACCCGTCGGAGATCCTCTCGAAGGGCGCCGAGGTCGAGGCCTCGGTCCTCGAGGTGGACCCGTCGCGGCAGCGGATGAGCCTCAGCCTGAAGGCCTTCGAGCCCGACCCCTGGGAAGGAGCCGAGGCGCGGTACCCGGCGAACACGCCGGTCGAGGGTACGGTGGCCCGGGTGGTCGACTTCGGGGCGTTTGTCGAGGTGGAGCCCGGGCTCGACGGGCTGGTGCACGTGAGCGAATTGTCCAGCAAGCCGGTGTCCCGACCGTCGGACATGGTGAAGGTGGGCCAGAAGGTGCAGGCCCGCGTCTTGAGTTGCAGCGAGTCGGACCGGCGGATGTCGCTCTCGATGAAGGCCCTGGAGGCCGAGCCGCCGCCTTCCGAAACCGACAAATCCTCCGCCTCCCGGAAGAAGAAACCGCGCAAAGGCCCGCTGAAGGGCGGGCTCGACTGAGGCCGCGCGCCGGGCGCCGTTGCCCCTCGCGGCACAGGCCCGCGCGGCGCGTCCCGCTGCCCGCTCTCCCAGTCCCCCGGCTCGAGGTCAGTCAAGGAGCCCCGAATGTCCAGCTACACGTTTCCCGAGGATTTCCGTTTCGGCACGGCCACGGCCTCGTACCAGGTCGAGGGGGCCGCGCGCGAGGACGGCCGCGGCGAGAGCATCTGGGACCGCTTCAGCCACACCCCCGGCAAGGTGCTCGACGGCCACACCGGCGACGTCGCGTGCGACCACTATCACCGCGTGGACGAGGACATCCGCCTCATGCGGGACCTCGGCGTCGACGCCTACCGCTTCAGCATCGCCTGGCCGCGCATCGTCCCCGACGGCGAGGGGGACGTGAACCCGAAGGGGCTCGACTGGTACGCCCGGCTGGTAGAGAAGCTCCTGGCGGTCGGGATCACGCCGTTCGCCACGTTGTACCACTGGGACCTCCCGCAGGCGCTGGAGGACGCCGACGGATGGGCCAACC
>CAZGEE010000361.1:0-2968 GCA_964525035.1 uncultured Anaerolineales bacterium | reverse complement strand
GCGGTTTCATTGACCGACGCGCTACAGAAGGAGAAAGACGAATGCCGATTCACGAGTACAGGTGCACGGGATGCGGGCACGCGTTCGAGACCTTGGTCCGCGGCAGCCGGACACCCGCCTGCCCGCAGTGCGGCGGAACCGAGCTCGCGCGGAAGCTGTCCGCGTTCAGCCTGGGCAGCGGCTCAAGCGGGGATTCCTCCGGGTGCTGCCCCGAAGGCACGTGCTGCCCGGGCGGAACCTGCAACCTCTGACGCGACCGGGGAGACCGTCCTCATGGAGACCTACGACATTCTGGTCCTCGGCAGCGGGCCGGCCGGCGGAACCGCGGCCATCTACGCCGCGCGCGCCAACCTGCGCACGGCTCTGATCTCCGGAGCCATGCCCGGCGGACTGCTCAGCACCACGTCGATCATCGAGAACTTCCCGGGATTCCCCGACGGCATCGAGGGACCGAAGTTCGGGCAACTGGTCGAGGAGCAGGCCAGGCAGTTCGGTGCCGAGTTCCTGTTCGACATCATCCAGGACGCGGACCTGTCGTCCCGCCCTTTCCGCCTCCGGGGCAACGACAAGGAATACACCTGCCGCGCGCTGATCGTCTGCACGGGCTCGTCCCCCCGCCGGCTCGGGCTCCGGGCCGAGGCCGAGTTCGCCAACCGCGGGGTCAGCACCTGCGCCACCTGCGACGGACGGTTTTTCCGCGACAAGCGCGTTGCCGTCGTCGGCGGGGGCGACACGGCCATCGAGGACGCGCTGTACCTCGCGCGGCTGGCGTCCCACGTGCAGGTCATTCACCGGAGAGATGAGCTCCGGGCCAACCCCCATCTGCAGCATCGGGCTTTCGCCGAGGAACGCGTCGAATTCCTGTGGAACAGCGTCGTGGACGACCTGAAAGGAAACGAAAACGGACTACAGGAAGTCGTGCTCAGGGACACCCGGACGGACGAGAAACGTTCGTTACGCGTGGACGGGCTGTTCCTGGCCATCGGCCACACGCCGAACACGAGCCTGTTCCGCGACAAACTCGAACTGGACGACCAGGGCTACATCGTGACGGACCGATTCTGCCGCACCAACGTTCCCGGGGTCTTCGCGGCGGGCGACGTGGCCGACCCGCACTTCCAGCAGGCCATTACCGCGGCCGGGACCGGATGCGCCTCCGCCATGCAGGCCGTCCGGCACTTGGAATCGATGAACGACTCCTCGTGACACCGCCCCCCGGGACCGCCGCGTAGTCGCCGCGATCACCTCGCGCAACACGTCGTTCATTCCACGGTGAACGCGCCTTCGGGCGTCCGAACCGTCAGCCCGTCGCCGGTTTCCTCCACCGCAATATCCGGACACTCGGGCTCCGCCGCAGCGCTCCGCAGGGCGGCGTCGGCCCACACGGCAACCCGGACTCCCGCCTCGACGGGCTCGGCCGTGGCCCAGCGCGGAACCACTGCCCATCCGCCGAACAGGTGAGCGTGCTCGAAGCCCTCTCGCGGCCGGACCTCCTCCATGCGGAACCTTCCGCGGGGTCCCCACAGCCACCGCAGCGCCGACCAGCCTATCGCCGAGGTCACCGTCAGCGAGTTCTCCCCGGGCTCCATCATCGCCCGGCCGCTTGTAGGGACCTGCAGGCCGTATCCCCCGATCGCCAGGTACCGCGGCTCCTCCGCCGTGTGCCGGAACACGTGGACCTCTCCACGGTCGAGCACGAGGGTTTCGGTCACCAGCGTCCCCGTGAGGCCCTCCCGGCCCGGCCAGGCGTCCCACTCGCTGCGGGCCCGGCGCTCGTCGATCCGCACCGTGCGGGGCCACGTCCGGTAGCTCCAGTGCACTCCGTCGGCGGAGAGCCCGGTCCGGCCGGCGGAGGTCTCCTCCCCGCCCTCGCCCACCAGCGGAAAGCCCAGTGCCGACGAGTACGCGTGCTGGAAGTACTTCAGCCCCGCCTGCCAGACCCGGCGATGCAGAAACGGTTCGCCGACGGCGATCATGCGGGCTTCGCCCCGGTCGCCGTCGGTCTTCAGGATTCGCTGCGCCCCGCGGACCACGCAGCGGCGCACGCCGAGCCCCTCCGCCGGGAGGGCCTGCTCCGGGGCGGTCCAGAAAGGATGCTCGGCCGGAAGCAGCAGGGCGGACAGCCCCGTCGCCGCCCAGTACGGGGCGCCCCGGTCGGTATAGTCCTCGCCGACCGCGCCGTTCGGGCCGAGGTAGCCCGGCTCCAGCAGGCCCCGATCACTCAGGCACCCGCGGTCCCAGAAATACCGCAGACAGCCCGAGGCGATCCGCCGCGCCACGCCCGGCTCCAGCGAACCCAGTCCCGTCAGCCGAGCCATGCCGATACCCGAGAGAACGGCGAAGCGATAGTTCAGCGATCGACCCTTCGGAATCGGCGCGCCGTCCCGGCCGAAACAGTACGGCAGCGTGCGCTCGTGCGCGCGGGTGATCTCCGCGACCCGGTCGGCGTACTGCTCGCGCCACCGCGTGTCGAAGTGCATCAGCGCATGCAGGTAAAACTGGAAGCCCCAGAAATTGTAATGGTCGAAACCTCGGTTCCACCCGTCGAGGAACCACCCGTCGCCGCAGTAGAGGCTCAGCATCTGGTCGAAGTAGTCGTCCAGCAGCGGGCGGTTGTACTCGGCTTCCATCCGGTCGAGCAACGGGGCCGGCATCATGCTGAAAAGCATCGTGTTGCACTGCTGCGTCCGCCGCTCGACGAACCGCTTCAGATGCTCGGCCAGGCGGGTCTTGACCCTGTCGTCCAGCGGGTCCAGAAAAACCTCGGGCGCGATCAGCATCGCCAGCGTCGTGCCGACTCCGGCCCGCCGGACGTCGCCGGCCGGCCCTTCCGTGTCGAGATGCGTCGCCACACCGCGCCGGTAAAGCGCGCCGAGGTCAGCCCCGGCGACCTCGGTCCGCCCGCTGCCGGCCACGAACATCGCCGCCAGGATCATCGTCCGCTCGAAGGCCTCTATGTCGCCGCCGG
>CAZGEE010000360.1:0-2970 GCA_964525035.1 uncultured Anaerolineales bacterium | reverse complement strand
TGCAGCCGAGAGCGTTCGCCAGATGCACGAGCTGGTGCGGCCGGACGGGGCCCTGTTGCTCCAGGTCCTGAACTACGAGAAATTCCGCCCCGGACAGAACGTCTACGGAGAACCCCGGGCACGCCAGCACATCGGCCGGAACTACATTTTCCTGAAAGCCTACCGCCGAGCCGGGACGGTCTGTGACATGGAGATCATCGTCCTCTCCAGCGGGACCGCCGACCGGTGGTCGCGAATGGTGTTCAGCCAGCGGCTCCGTGTGCTGGACCGCGACGGGCTGGTTCAGATAATCGAAGAAGCCGGCTTCGGCAAGCTCAAGCTCTACGGCGGGTTCGACATGACACCGTTCGATCCGAAGTCCAGTTCGGATCTCATCGTGGTCGCAAGACGGGAGTGACGCCTTGGATGCCGAACAGCGTTTGAATGCAGCGCAGTGGAAGTTGCCGACGCCACCGTCGCCGGTCGGTTCGTACGTTCAGGCCGTGCAGAGCGGAGCCTTGCTTTTTGTCGCGGGCCAACTACCGACCTCGGGGGCCACGCTGGCGGCCGAAGGACGCGTGGGCGATGAGCTCTCGCAGGAGGAGGGGCAGGCGGCGATGCGCCAGGCCGCCCTCAATGCCCTCGCCGTGGTCCGGGCGGAGCTGGGTTCCCTGAACCGTGTGCGGCGCGTGGTGCGCCTCGTGGCCCACGTGGCCAGCGAGCCGGACTTCCACGGACAGGCGGCCGTAGCCAACGCTGCCAGCGAGGTGTTTGCCGAGGTGTTCGGCCCCGAGTGCGGCCGGCACGCGCGGCTCGCCCTTGGAGCCGTCGCCCTACCCAAGCGAGCCCCGGTCGAACTGGAAGTCATCGTCGAGGTAAAAACCTGATCTTTCGCCCTCCCGGGCCTGTTGACCCGGTACGGGCTCTCGCTTAGAATCAAGCGAACCTGGAAATGATACTTGAGGAGGATGTGATGGCGAGCGATAACCTGGTGGCTCTGACGGACCAGAAGTTCGAGGACGAGGTGTTGAAAAGCGACGTGCCCACGCTGGTCGACTTTTACGCGGACTGGTGCGCGCCGTGCCGGATGATGGACTCGGTGATCGAGGAACTGGCCGACGAGTACGCCGGCAAGGCCAAGATATGCCGGCTGGACACCGACGGCAACCGCGAGACTCCCGCCCAGTACGGCATCAGCGCGATCCCCACGCTGATACTGTTCAACGGCGGTGAGATCCACAAGCGGTTCGTCGGCGTGACCAGCAAGAACGATTTCAAGGCAGCCCTGGATGCCATCGCCGGCTGATTGAAAAGCCAAGCCTATCCGAGGCGCTGACGCGCGACGCGTGGGTGCCTCGTTTTTCCGCGCGACCAAGTGTCTACCGCGCAGCCTTCAGTTCCTGCACTTTTTTCTCGAGGTTTTCTGCGCGCATCAGGCTTTCGCCGACGAGCACGGCGTGGGCTCCGGCCGAGAGCACCGTCTCCACATCCGCCCCCTTGTGAATTCCGCTCTCCGCCACCAGCACACGGTCCGGCGGTACCAGCCGCGCGAGGCGTTGCGTGGTCTCGAGACTCACCTTGAAGGTCCGCAAGTTCCGGTTGTTGATGCCCACCAGGCGAGCCCCCGAGCCGACCGCCCGCTCCACTGCCTCCGAGTCGTGGCCTTCGACCAGTGCGGCCATGCCAAGCTCGGCCCCCAGCTCGACCATCTCACGCAGCGCATCGGTCTCCAGCACGTCGGCGATCAGCAAAAACGCGTCCGCCCCCCACGCCCGCGCTTCCCGGACCTGGTATGGGTCCACGAGGAAATCCTTCCGAAGCACCGGCACTCCCGAGGCCTCCCGGGCTTCGGCGAGGTACTCAAGACGGCCCCCGAAGAACTTCTCGTCGGTCAGGACGCTGACGGCGTCGACCCCGGCTCGTGCCAGTTGCTCGGCGAGCCGCGCCGGATCGAAATGCTCCCGGATCAGGCCCGCGGACGGGCTGCGGCGCTTGATCTCGCCCAGCAGGCGCACCGGCGCCTCCCCGTCCCGGCGCAACGCCCGAACCATGTCGCGCGGCGGAGGCGCATCGGCCGCCAGACGACGGACCTCTTCCGGCGGCGTCGTCCGGATCGAAACGTCCAGCTCCTCGCGCTTATGCGAGAGGATGTCGCGCAATACGTCGGGAATCTCGCTCATCGCGCCTCCGGGAAAAACCTTGCCGCCGTCCCGCCGGAACCACTATCATTCACCCAACAGCATACCGCAAGGAGTTCGTGATGCAAACGCTGGATGTCCGCAGCTCGAAGCGGGAGCAGATGATCGACATCACCGACCGCGTGGCGGAGGTCGTCCGGGAGGCCGGAGCCTCGGGGGCGTGCCACGTATTCGTGCCTCACACCACGGCGGCGGTCACCATCAACGAAAACGCCGATCCCAGTGTGGTGAGGGACATTCTCGCCAAGACGTCCGAGCTGGTTCCGCCCAACGACGGGTATGCCCACGCGGAAGGCAACAGCGACGCCCACATCAAGGCGTCGCTGATGGGATTCAGCGTGATGGTCCCGATGGAGAAAGGACGCCTCGCCCTTGGCACGTGGCAGGGTATCTATTTCTGCGAGTTCGACGGTCCCCGCTCGCGGAAAGTTACGGTTCAATTCCTTCCCGGTCAGGCGTAATTCGATGCCCGAAAGCTTCCGGTTCACACCCGAGGTGGTCCAGGCAGCAACCCACCTGATCGTTTTCCTCGCCGGCATGCCATTGCTGATGAAACTTGCCGCCAGCCTCCTCCGCCGCCGCGGCCTGAGCCTGCCGCGGGACGGCGCGTGGCCCAACGTCACCTGGGCGTCCGGTCCGGGGGGATTCGAGTTCGTGATCGGGGCGCTCATCCTGCACCTTGGGGTTCTGTGGCTCGTTGCCTGGGGCTTCGGCACTCTCTGGTCGGACGAAGGCGACCCGGCCCATTTGTCCGCCCTCTCCGGTAGCCTGGTCACGACCGGGCACTGGTGCA
>CAZGEE010000359.1:0-2977 GCA_964525035.1 uncultured Anaerolineales bacterium | reverse complement strand
GATAGCTCGCCCCCGGCCTTCTCGCGAATAGCGACCACGTCGTCGGCCGTCACCACGCCCGAGCCGTTGATGTCGCCGGCCAGAGTGGCCAGATGCAGTTGACGGTCGCCGCCCGCGGACGAGCCGTCCACGGCGTGCAAGGAATCCGTGACGCTGATGGTGAATCGCTCGCCGTCGGGAAGGGCTTCGGACAGGACCGCGCGCAGCCGCTGGTCGCTCTCCAGGGCCACGCTCTCGAGCAGGTGTGAGCAGTCGCCCGAGGTGTCGCCGACGATGCTGAGCGCCGCCGTGGTCACCGTGTCCGGGTCGAGGTTTCCGTTGAAGTCGACGCGCAGCCGTCGCAGCCCCGCGAGCCGCGGCTCGACGTAGCCGTCGGTGACCGTGGTGACGTATTCCACTCCGCCGTGGTGGGCGATCACGTTCCAGTCATCCACGAGGAGTTGCGCCGCCTCGCGGTAAGCGTCCCACATGGCGGCGACGTACTCGCTTCGGTATTGCCCACCGTCGGTGTGGTTCCCGTGGCACTCCGGGAAGCGCCCGGGGCCCTCGATGCCCTCGCCGGGGTTGTCCGGGTCGGGCCCGAAGGTGACGCCGTAGTGGTCCGGGTTGCCGTCATACGGGGCGACGGGGTCCGGCTGGGCCCATTGTCCGACGGTCACCCACCGGTCGACGTAATCGACCATCATGTCCCATTCGTCGGGCGGCCAGGCCTCCTTCAGGGCCGGCATCAGGTGGGTGGCCAGGATCTCGCCCTTGTGCGACTGGGAGGTGATGAGTTGGTAGGCCCCTTCGGAAATCTTGCCCCCGTCAATGTGCCCGTAGGGGTCCCGGTTGGAGCGGTTGCCGCCTCCGCCCATGATGTAGTTCCAGTAGGCCCACTCCGTGGCGGGCTGGCCCCACAGCGTGCGGTCGTCGCGGCCCCGGGTAAACCACCGGCTGCCGTGGAAGAAGTCGGCGTCGCACAACACCTGTTTCGCGTCCGGGAGGTCGAGCATGACGGCCGCGAAGGCGGCGACGACCAGGTGGCCCGGCTGATGCCCTCCGCCGTCGGGCCACGTCTGGCCGAGGTAGATGGTGTGGATCTTGTCGATCCCGAACTGGACGAACTGGATGAGGGCGGGCATCTTGTCCTCGACCGGGTCGTTCATCATCAGCCGCAGGGCCGCCTCGTTCTGCGCGGGCGTGTTCTTCGGCTGGTAATTCATCATGTTGTCGTCGGGCCGAAGGGCCCGTCCGATCCGGCCCGTCTTGTGATCCATCTGCAGCGGGTGGAAGCGGTCGGCCGCGGAAGCCAGTGTCGGCATGGGGGCGACCGGCTCGTAGGACGGCAGCAGGTCGGTCCGCAGGTCGGCCACGCGGTAGAGCGGCTTGTCGGTGCCGACGTACGGCGGCCGGAAGACGTCGGCGCCGTCGCCCGGCGGGACCTCCTCGACCACCGTCAGCACGGCGGCCCCCTTGATGATCACGTGCGAGTCCCCGTTGACCGGCGTCGTCTTGACGATGGACACGGTGCCCTCGGTCGTGTACGGAAGGTCGGGAACCAGCGAGGCGTCGAACCCGTATCCGTCGACGTCGTGAAAGCCCTGACCGCCCTCGACGATGGGATTGACCTCCCAGCCGTTTTCGTGACCGTCGTAGTCGGGCGTGATGCGCGTGATCGTCACCGGCCCCAGGACCCAGTAATCGCCATTGGCGAACTGCCCTACCGGGCAGGCCTGGTCGAACTGCCACGTCATCCCGCGCTGGGTGACGCTCTCCTGCATGGTCGTCTCGGCCCGGCAGAGCCCCGCGACCAGGCTCAACGCCAGCATGGCCGGTACGGCCAGCCGAGCTGCGCGTGCGGGCCGGTTGCCGGCCCCCTTCCATGGCCGCCGTCGTTGACCGCTCATGACTGTCCTCCTGTGAATGGTCCGGCGACGCTTCATCATACCGGGGCCATCGAAGGTGTCAACAGTGGTGGCCGACCCGGTGCGGCGCGCTCCGGCGAGCCCATCCCGCGGCAGTGGGCCGGCAGTACGTTAAGGGCAACGTCCGGCCGCCGCGGTGACATCGACACCGTCTCTTTGCAGAGCCGCGGCATCACGCCATGCCGAAGTCACCCGATGCCGTGGACCGTGGGGCCGCAACCGGCGGACGGTGGAGGGCCGAAGGCCTTTTCCGATTCAGCGTCCGCGTTTCCAGCGGTCCGTGGAGGCCTTGATCGTGGGCCGGTAGGTGTCCCACGTGGATTTCACGAACGGGTCCCAGACCATGCCCTGGCGGGCCCAGTCGTTGTCGTGGTCGCCGCGGCCTGCGGCCTTGATGCGGCGAATGTGCTCCGAGTCGTCCTCGTACATCCACCGGTCGGCGTAGACGAGGAACGCGTCGTGATCCCAGAGGCGTTCGGCCCCGTAGAGCTGAACGGCCAGGGCCTCGCCGATCCAGCATTTGCTGGTGCAGCAGCGGCGATAGCTTTCGCCGATGGAACTGACCCACTGCTCGGGCGGGAGGTGCTCGTAGCGCCCCCAGCCCTTGTGCCGCGACGAGCCCTCGGGCCCGACGTGCCCGGCGTAAACGACCCTGGCCCCGGTCCAGCCGTCGTCGAACATCGTCTGTCGATCCTCGCTGAAGACGGCCTCCGGCCAGGTCCCGTTGGGGTGCTTCATGCCCGCATCGTCCAGCATCAGCCCGGCGAACAGGACGGCCCACTTGCGGCCGTTGCCGTGACCGCCCAGGGCCGGCCAGCCCGACTTGCCCGCCTCGAGCAGCCCGCGCAGGTCGATGCCCACCTGCACCATCCGCACCAGCAACGTCTCCTTCTTCTCCGCCGGCAGGTCCAACGCGAGGGCAAGGCTGCCCAGGGCCACGGCCCGGGTGAACTCCTGTCCGTAGACGGGCATGTTCTCCGCCGGCGCTCCGAACTCGTCCATGACGATATCCGTCCACGGCCGCTCGAAGAGCCGCTCCAGGTCCGAAAGCTCGGGGACGTCATCCGGCG
>CAZGEE010000358.1:0-2985 GCA_964525035.1 uncultured Anaerolineales bacterium | reverse complement strand
GCCGCGCGGCCCCGGCCGATCAAGAACCGCCACGCCCCCGGCCCACACGAAGGGCACAGGTTAGTCCTGAGCCATTGCCGCAACCTTGCCCGCCAATGTTGCGGCAAACCGTTGTGGGCTTGTAAGTTTACTGGCGACTCTCGAATTTCCCGTTTCCACCGCTGCCGATTCCGTCAATACCAGGGCGGCGGCATCGTAAAGTTCTTCCTGAACCAGCTTTCGGCAGAGGATTTCGTAACGGGCGCTGTAGCTCGTCGTCTCGAACTCGGGCAAGGCGTCGAAGTGAGGCGACGTAAACTGCACCAGCGTAGTGGACTCCGGACACTCCTCCAAGACAAAGAAATAGCCCAGAAAGGGCTTTGAGCTGTCACCGAACGCTCCCTCGCGGAAAGCCGTTCTCAGGTCGGTCGCGTTCCCCAAGGCTTCTTCGACACGGTTATTGAAATTGTTGCCGAAAGACGGACCGACTTGCGACTTGAATTCGATTGCGGCAACAAGCCGCCGCCCGCTGACGACAAGCAAATCCCAGTTCTTGGTCGGCCGATAGAAACCCGGTATGGTCAGGTTGGCGCGTCCACCGGTATGGACGTCGGCATCGGGAATCCCATTGCTGGTAACAATCTCGCGAACCATGGCGATGAACCCGTCAAGGTTCTTGCCGGCCGTCACGCCGGCGCGTTTGCCCTGGTCGGCAACGCCTCGCTTTTGCTGGTTCTTCGCAGCCTGGAGTCTTGCCTTCCAGAAGTGGCGCACCGCGTCAGGCATCACGCGGTCCAGCGCTGAAATGTCGACCGGCATGATCGCCCCTATTCCACCACTTCGAGTTCGTGATGGCTTCCCAACACGGCGGTGTCTTTATGGAATCGCCGGACTGCGGCCCTGAAATAGGCCTCGTCAATTTCGATGCCGACGCTGTTGCGACCGGTCATCCACGCGGCAAGAGCGGTTGTGCCGGAGCCGAGGAAGGGGTCCAGGACCGTATCCCCGACAAAGCTGAACATCCGTATGAGGCGGGTGGCCAGATCGACCGGGAAAGGTGCCGGATGACTCCGCGTGGAAGCCCCCGGCACATCGGCCCATATTTGCCGGAACCAGCGCTTGTGAAGCGTATCCGGAATGACGCTGAAAGCGCGCTCAAGAAAGCCGGGGCTGCGGTAACCGCCGGGTTTTCGCTCCATCAGAATCAATTCGATGTCGTTCTTGATCACCGCATTCGGCTCGTAAGGCTTGCCCAGAAAACCGCCGCCGTTGCCGGTGGATTCAAGCTGCGCGTTCGCTATCTTGTACCAGATAATCGGAGCGAGATTGTCGAATCCCATCCGCCGGCAGTGTTCCTGAATGGATGCGTGCAAGGGAACAACCGTGTGGCGCCCGTTGTTCTTTCGCCGCGAAAGACACACGTCGCCCACGACGCATATGAGTCGGCCTCCGGGAACCAGAACGCGGAGGCAATGCGTCCAGACGCGGTCCAGTTCCCGCAGGAAGGCCTCGTAATCCGCGACGCTGCCGAGCTGGCCGTCCGTCTCGTTATACTGCTTCAGCGTCCAGTACGGGGGCGAAGTAAGGACAAGCTGGACGCTCTCGCTCGGCACGAAATCCATTCCGCGGGCGTCCGATCGCCTCAGTTCGTGTCGCGTGGGCAACGTCGGCAGGATGGCTTCGACCTCCGCGACAGCCGCTTTGTCTTTCGCAAGTTTCGGAATGGCCTTCTGCGTCTTACGCAGGCCAAGCAGGCTCCGAGGGGCGTACTCTCGAAGGACGGATTCCTTCGGCGATGCCCCCAAGCTGAGGATGCCGGTATCCTTGCCCATAGCCCGTACTCAGGAGTCCGAAGACCGCGGAGAAAACGCGACGGTACTTCCGCCACCGGTTTGCTCAATGTAATCAGAGGCCGCGACAGAGGCAAGAGATTAGTTGACATCCTGCTTCCAGCGGCGTGCCCTTGACCGAGCGCCAGCGAAAGCCCCTCGGTCGCGCCGGGGGGCGCGTCAGGCGATCTCCCGGCCGCGCAGCAGCAGCACGCCTAGGAGCAGGACGAAGGCCGCGTAGCCGACCGCGTAGAGGCCCGCCCAGGCGGTGTACGACCACACGGCGGCGAACTCGGGGTGGCCCGGGCCGACGCTCATGTGGCTCACCTTGCTGGTGATGTTGAACGTCTCCAGGTAGGGCAGCAGGTGGACGAGCACGTCGGCGGCGGTCCGCACGGCGTGGGCCGACTGGCGGACGCCCACGAGGACGAACTCCGAGAGGTGGCCCACGAGGAAGACGCCGAAGGTGACGACGACGGCGACGACGCGGCTGAAGCGGGACGAGAAGACCACGGCGAGAGCGGCGAGGACGGCGCCCTCGTAGAAGATCATGACGGCCCCGGGCAGCGTGGCCAGGGCGTGGCCGAGCATGCGGGCCTGGAACTCGCGGGCGGGCGCGCTGTCGGGGATGCTGAAGGCCAGGTGCCGTTCGCGGGCCGGGGCGTCGAAGTAGACCCGAAGGTACGTGGCGAGGAAGAGCAGCGCGGCCAGCAGCGCCGCGGCGACGAGCAGGGCCAGGACCACGCCGAGGTACTTCCCCAGCAGGAACTGCCGGCGCGAGACCGGCTTGGCCAGCACGGTGGTGGCGGTGTGCGTCTCGAGTTCCTCGGCCACGGCCCCGGAGCCGACCAGCGCCACGAGGAAGACCGTCGCCAGCATGGCCGTGCTCAGCGCGAGGTCCTTGAACATGTCGGTCTCCTGCTTGAAGGCGAAGTAGGGCAGGATGACCATGACGGCGACGACCGCGGCCGTCAGGACCAGCACGAGAAGGAAGACGCGCCGGCGGACGGCCTCGCGGAACGTGTTGGCGGCGATGGCGAAGACGGCACCCATGGGGTTCTCCCGGACCGTGGACGCCCTCACTCTACCCGCCCCGGGCCGCGCTGGCAAGGGGGAGCACTGGACGGACCACGGCCCCGGCGCTCATCCGGCTGGTCGAACGGCGCACGGCCACGGT
>CAZGEE010000357.1:0-2992 GCA_964525035.1 uncultured Anaerolineales bacterium | reverse complement strand
GAGTTCGACCTGGCCGACTACACCGACCGCGCGGCGGAGTTCGCGAAGTCGCAATGCAACATCCGCTTCGCCGTCGCGGCCGCCCGGCAGGCCTGGGAGCACAGCGGGCTCGCCGAGGGTGACGTGGACCCTGAACGGCTGGGGATTTACCTCGCCGCGGGGGAGGGCCCCTCCGATTTTCCGGCCTTCATTCAGAGCGTGGCCGCCGGGTGGGACGGCGAGCGGATGGACACGTCCGCCTATTTCCGCGCGGGCCTGAAGTACTACGACGGCCTCACGGAGCTGGAGCAGCAGCCCGGCCGGTCCGCCGCACACCTGGCCCGGTTGTACAACGCGCTCGGCCCCAACGCCAGCACGCTGACGGCGTGCGCGGCGAGCACCCAGGCCATCGGCGAAGCGGTGATGGCCCTCCGCCGGGGCGATGCCGACGTCATGATCTCCGGCGGAACGCACTCGATGATCCACCCCCTGGGAATCATCGGGTTCAACCTGCTGACGGCCATCGCCACCGAGCCCCGGGATCACCCCGAGAAGGCCAGTTGTCCCTTCGACCGGAAGCGCTCGGGGTTCATCCTCGGCGAAGGCTCCAGCATTCTGATCCTGGAGGAGCTGGAGCACGCCCGGGCCCGGGGCGCCACGATTCACGGGGAGCTCCTCGGCTACGGCTCGAGCGCCGACGCCTACCGGATGACCGACATTCATCCGGAGGGGCGGGGTCCGCTGGCCTGCCTGCGGGCCGCGGCGGACGACGCCGGCATCTCGCCCGAGGAGATCGATTACGTCAACGCCCACGGAACGAGCACACAGGAAAACGACAAGATCGAAACGCTCACCCTGAAGAAGTTTTTCGGGGACCGGGCCCGCAGGGTGCCGGTCTCGAGTATCAAGAGTTGCGTGGGGCACCTGATCGCCGCGGCCGGGGCCACGGAACTGATCGCCTGCGTGCTGGCGATTCGTGACGGGATGCTCCCGCCAACGATCAACTACGAGGATCCCGACCAGGGGTTGGACCTCGACTACGTGCCCAACACGGCGCGGGCGGCGCCGGTGGAGACGGCTTTGTCGGAATCCTTCGGCTTCGGAGGCCAGAACAACGCCCTGATCGTTCGCCGCTACGCGCCCTGAGGTCGGGAAAGGAGGTCGCGTTGGCGGGCCCAGCCCTTCTCGAGGTTCTCTGCAGGGTCCCCCTTGCCGCGCCGGGGTCCGAGGAGCAAGGGTGGCTGGCCGTTTACTGGCCCCATCTCGTGGGTGGGGTACTGATCGCGGCGGGTCTGGTGGCGGCCGTGGTCTTCTCGCGGTACTTGCGAATCAGTCTTCGGCTCTTCCTGAACACGCAGATGCCCATGACGGCCGGCCTCGGCGCCGCCGACAAACTCGGGGGCGAACGTCACGAGTTCCCCAGCCGGGACGGGACCAGCCTGGTCGGGGAGTTCATCGACCTGCCCGCCGGCGTTCCGTGCCGCGGAACCGTGATCTTTGCCCACGAGTACCGCGGGGACCGGCGCGGCGCGGAGCGTTACACCGCCGGGTTACCTGAGATGGGGTTTCGCGTCTTCACCTTCGACTTTCGCGGACACGGGGCCAGTTCGGGGACGGGAACCTACCAGCCGAGCCACTGGGTCACCGACCGCGAGGTGGACGACCTCCTGGGGGCCGTGGCGTACGTGGAGGCTACCGCGGGAGAGATGAACCACCCGATCGGCGTGGCGGGCGTGAGTCGCGGGGCCTGCGCGGCCGCCATCGCGAGCCTGAGCACGCGGAACATCCGGGCCCTGGTGGTCGACGGCCTCTTCTCCACGGACCTGATGGTCGAGGGGCTCATGAATCGATGGGCCGCCATCTTCGCCGCCATCAACCTGGCCCCGGCCGACCACTCCGACCGCGCCGTCGGTCTGCTGCGCGTCTTCACCATCCTGTATGCCGAGCTGACCACACGCAACCGCTATCCGCTGGTGCGCAAGGCATTGACACGCCTGGACGACGTCCCCATGCTATTCATCTACGGCGAGGACGACACATACATCGAGAAGGAGCACCGCATCCGCCTCTACCGCCACAAGCCCGGCCCGAAGGAGCTCTGGGAGGTTCCCGGGGCGAAGCATAACCAGGCCGTGGTGGCCGAGGCCGAAGCGTATCGCCGTCGGCTGACGGAGTTCTTCGAGAAGCATCTGGCCTCTTCCGGGAAGGAGCCCCACGTTGGCGGCTGACTTGGGTCAATGGCTCCATCCGCTGCTCGCCCGGATGGTCCTCTGGGAGGCCCGGCGCGTGACGCGCCGGTTCGAGCGCGACCTCGATCGCCTTCGCGACGTCCAGCGCCGCGGGCTGTTCGCCAACCTGCGCCGCAACGCCACCGGCCGGTTCGGTCGCGATCACGGCTTCGGCCGAATCCGCACGGTGGATGACTTTCGCCGGGCGGTTCCCGTGATGCAGTACCCGGGCCTGGAACCCTACGTGGAACGCGTCCGCCGCGGCGAGACGGAGGCCCTCTTCGGCCCCGGTCAGCAGGTCCACATGTTCGCGATGACCAGCGGGACCTCCGGCCGGCCCAAGTACATCCCCGTGACGACGTCCTACCTCAAGCAGTACCGCCGCGGGTGGATGACCTGGGGCTTCCGCGCCATGCTCGATCACCCCTCGGCCTTCGACGGCCGCATCCTCCACCTGGTCTCGCGCATGGACGAGGAGGTGGCTCCGTGCGGCCTGCCGTGCGGCGCGATGTCCGGCCTGACGGCGCGGGTCCAGCGCCGCGCGGCCCGCAATATCTACGTCCTGCCGCCCTGCGTGGCCGAGATCCAGCACACGCCCAGCAAGTACTATGTCGCCCTGCTGCTCGCGCTGCGGGAGAGGCGGCTCACCATTGTCTCGGCCAATCCGAGCACCCTGCTCGGTCTGGCGCGCATGCTGGACGAGCGCAAGGAATCGCTCCTCCGGGACCTCCGCGACGGCAGCCTGACCGCGGACCTGGACATCCCCGAAGAGGTCCGCGCCGGGC
>CAZGEE010000356.1:0-2997 GCA_964525035.1 uncultured Anaerolineales bacterium | reverse complement strand
TCCTCGTCTGCTCGACCGCCAGCGGGGAGCCTGTCCTGACGCGGGACCACCTCGAGACGGTTCAGCGCCGCCGCCGCCGTGCCCACTGGCTGGTGCTGGACCTCGCCGTGCCCCGCGACGTGGACCCCCAGGCGGGCCGGCTGCGCAACGTGTACCTCTACGACCTCGACACGCTCGGCCGCGTGGCCGGCGAAAACCTGCGACGCCGCGAGAGCGAAATGGACGTCGCCGCCTCCATCGTGGAGGACGAGGTCCGCGCCTACCTCGACTGGTTCGAGGTGCGCGACGTGGGGCCGGTGATCGCCCGGCTCGAAGCCCGGCTGCACGCCCTCGGGGACGAGGAGGTCGAACGGCTTCTGAAGCGGCTCCCGGAGGACACGCCGGCGGCGGCGGAAACGGAGATCCGCGTGGCCACGCACCGCATCGTCCACAAGCTGCTGCACGAGCCGATCGAACAGCTCAAGCGCGAGGCCCGCGAAGAAGACGTCCGCACGAGCCTCCGCGCGCTCGAACGGCTCTTCGACCTGAAGGAGGACGAGGAGGATGGCTGACCGCCTCCCGCCCCGCACGGACCGGTCGTGGCCGGGACGGGCCGCGCCGCGCACGGGCGTGGCGGTGGCCGCGATCGTCCTCGCCTTTCTCGTCTGGCGCCTCGCGGGCCCTCGGCAGTTCCTCCTGCCGGGGGTCGTGAACTTGCTCCTGGCCGCGGTCTTCACGGCCTTTTGTGCCCTCACGGGCTACGGCGCGCTGAGCCGACTTCGAGGACTGGCCCTGCCGGAACGGCTGGTTCTCGGTTACGGGCTCGCGCTGGGCGTCTCGGTCCTGGGCGTGTTCGCCTTCGGTCTG
The DNA here is from genome assembly GCA_964525035.1 of uncultured Anaerolineales bacterium. Lineage (GTDB taxonomy): Bacteria > Planctomycetota > Phycisphaerae > FEN-1346 > JAACEH01 > CAZGEE01. Next base: position 2,151 of record CAZGEE010000356.1, on the reverse strand, counting down.
CTCGGGCTCATGGAGGGGATCCTCGCCGGGGCCGTCGTGCTGCTCGTCCTGGGCGGGTGGTCGGCGTTGCGGCCGTTGCGCCGGGAACTCACCCACCGGCGGACTACACCGGGCGCGGCGGCACGGTGGCAGCGCGTGGACTGGGGGCTTCTCGGGGTGATCGTCGTGCTGGCGGCGGCCCTCGTGGCCGAGGCCGGCCGACCCTGCGTCGATTACGACACCCTGGAATATCACGCGGGGGTCCCGGCCGAGTGGTTCCGCGCGGGGCGGATCGTCGAGCTTCCGCACAACGTCTACTCCTATTTTCCGATGGCCGGCGAGATGCTCACCCTGGGCGGCATGGCCGTCCTCGGGAGCGCTCCCGCCGGGGCCGCCCTGGGCAAGCTGCTGGCCGGGTCGTGCACCGTCTGGGCCGCCGTCGCGCTGTTCTGCCTCGGGCGACGGCTCTTCTCCGTCCGCGCCGGGCTCCTCGCGGCGCTGCTGTACCTCACGGTTCCGTGGGTGGTGAAGGTCACCGTTTTCGGGTTCGTCGAGGACGTGCAGGGGTTCTACACCGCGGCGGCACTGCTGGCCTTCGTGACGATGGTGCCTCGCCGCGGCGGTGCCGCAGAGCCCGCGTCTGCGCGCTCGGAGATGGAAGGCCGGGCTTCGCCCTGGGCTCTCGCCGCCCTGTGCGGCGCGATGGTCGGAATGGCAATCAGCGTCAAGCTGACGAACGTGGCCTTCCTGCTGCCCGCGGCGGGGGTCGCGGTAATGGTTGTTTCGCTGCGCGGCCGTTGGGGGTGGCGGCCGGTCGCGGCGCTCGCCGTCGGCGCCGTGGTGCTGGGCGCGCCCTTTTACCTCCGCAACCTGATTCTGACGGGCAACCCCGTGTTCCCCGTGCTCTCGACCCATTGGGGCGAGGCCGCGGGATGGTCCCGGCAGCTCGCCGAACGGTTCGCCCGGTTCCACTCGGCCGGGCCCGTTTCGCTCCCGGCCCTGTGGCGGAACCTCGCGGGAACGGCCGGGCAGCCCGTCTTCAAGCGCCCGGGGTTCCTCGCCGCCGAGATGGTGCTGCTGCTTGTTCCGCTGGCGCTGGTCCGCCGGAGCTACCGTCGTTCCGCGCTCGCGCTGCTCGGGTGGGTCGTTCTGGTGACGGCCCTGTGGTTCCTGCTGACCCACCGGATTCCCCGGCTGCTGGTGCCGACGTGGGGGCCCCTGGCGCTGCTCGCCGGCGCGGGCGCCGACGCGTTCCGCGGCCGGGGCGCCCGCGCGGTGATGCTCGGCGCGGTGGCCCTCCACGTGGTGCTGGCCTCGGCCGTCAGCGTCCGGATGCTCCGCGGCCGCGAGCGGTACCTCGCGATGCTGGCCGACGCCCGGGAAGCGGAACGCGACGAAAGCGGGTACCAGTTCGCCTACCATCCGGATACCGCGCACCACCTGTGGGCCTATTCGCCGCACGCGGTCCGGATGATCAACGACCTCGCGGCCGCGCGGCAGGCGGCGGGCCGGCCCACCCGCGTCGGGCTGGTCGGCGAGGCCGAGACACTCTACTTCCGGCCCCCGGTCGTCTACAACACGGTGATGAACCGCCCGTGGCTGGCGGACCTTCAGCAGCGGCTGGCGGCCCTGCCCGATGCCCGCGGCGCCGATGTGCGACGGGCGGCCGGGCGGTTCTTCCGCCGGCGCGGCGTCACCCACGTCTACGTCAACCGGGAGGAGGTGCGGCGCTTTCGCGGCGAGGGCAACTACGGTTGGCCGGCGTGGCTCGACCGGGGGTGGTTCGACCGCCTCGAGTCCGCGGGGGTCCTCCGCCGGCTCTGGTCGCTCGGCCCGCAGGGCACCCCCGCGCACACGCTCTATGCGGTCCAATCCCCCGGCGGGTCCGAAGCCCGCGAATGAGCTTTCAAAGCCGCCGTGTGCCCCAAGGCGTACCGCCCGCGGGATTTCCTTCAACCGTTGTCGCGCGCGACACCTCACGCTGGCAAGAGCATGTGATTCTCCACGCGCAGCAAGAGGACGGGCGACGTTGACAGTCCCTGGCGGCGGGCCTATAATCCCGTTTTCCTGGTCTGTTTCGAGAGGACTGCCGTTGAAGCGAACTTGCGAAAGGGGTTTTGTTTACGTGCGTCGGACGCCACGGCGTGCGGGGGCGGCCCTGGCGTCGCTGGC
>CAZGEE010000355.1:0-2997 GCA_964525035.1 uncultured Anaerolineales bacterium | reverse complement strand
GCGAAGGCGTGGTGTACCCCACGCTGGTCCGTCTGGCCCAGCCCTTCAACATGCGGTACCGCCTGATCGACGGCCAGGGGAACTTCGGCTCCATCGACGGCGACCCGCCGGCCGCCATGCGGTACACCGAGGCGCGGCTCACGCGGCTGACCCAGGCCATGCTCGAGGACATCAACCTCGACACGGTCGATTTCACGCCCAACTACGACGAGACCACCCGGGAACCCGTCGTGCTGCCGGCCAGATTCCCGAACCTGCTCTGCAACGGCGGCCAGGGTATCGCTGTCGGGATGTCCACGAGCATTCCCCCGCACAACCTCGTCGAGGTCTGCGAAGGCACCAAGTACCTGATCGACCACCCGGACTGCTCCACCCGGGACCTCCTGAAGATCATCCGGGGGCCGGACTTCCCGACCGGCGGCACCATCTGCGGCACCAAGGGAATCCAGGAGGCCTACACCACAGGGCGGGGGCAGATCACGATCCGCGCGCGGCTCCACGTGGAGGAGGCCCGGGGCGGAAAGCAGAGCATCGTGGTCACCGAGATTCCCTACGCCATCCTCAAGTCCCGGATCATCGAGCGGATTGCCGACTGCGTGAAGAAAGAGCTCATCCCCGCCATCAGCGACCTTCGCGACGAGAGCGACCGCGAGGGGATGCGACTGGTGATCGAAGTGAAACGCGGCGAAAACACGAACGTCGTCGTCAACCAGCTTTTCCGCTATACGCCGCTCCAGACGTCGTTCTCGATCATCAACATCGCCCTGGTGAACAACCGCCCGCGCACGTTGCGGCTCAAGGAGTTCCTGGAGCTGTACGTCGATCACCGCAAGGCGGTCATCCGCCAGCGAACGAACCACCTGCTGAAAAAGGCGCGGGCGCGCGAACACGTCCTGGTGGGCCTGCTCTACGCCGTGGCCAACATCGACGAGATCATCGACCTCATTAAGAAAAGCCCGGACGTCGAGACGGCCAAGCAGCGGCTGATGGCCAAGAAGTGGACCTTTGCGCTGAAGAACCTGACGGGCAAGAAAAGCGAGGCGAAGAACAAGCTGCTGATGAAGACGCTGGCGACGCCGGCCCGGTTTACCAGCGGCCAGGCCGACGCCATCCTCGCGATGCAACTGCAGCGGCTCACCGGCCTCGAGATCGAGAAGCTCCGCGACGAGTGGTGCGGCGTCCGCGAGGAGATCGAGGGCTACGAGGCCATTCTGGCCGACGAGCGCCTGGTGCTCGACATCATCGTGACGGACCTCGACGAGATGGCCTCGCAGTTCGGCGACGCCCGCCGGACCGAGATTACCAGCGAGGTCGGCGACTTCGACATCGAGGACCTCATCGCCGAGGAAAACGTGGTCGTCACGATCAGCCACGAAGGCTACATCAAGCGCACCCCCCTGACGAGCTACCGCCGGCAGGGCCGGGGCGGCCGCGGCGTCATCGGCGGAGAGACCAAAGACACCGACTTCATCGAGTACCTCTTCGTCGCCTCCACCCACGACTACATCCTGTTCTTCTCCGACCGCGGCCAGTGCTACTGGCTCAAGGTCTACGACATCCCGCAACTGAGCCGCCAGTCCCGCGGCCGGGCCATCGTCAACGTCCTCCAGATGGGGCCCGGCGAGTCGGTGGCCAGCATGATTCCCGTGCGGGACTTCGACGATCGGAACCTGATCATGGCCACCGCCAAGGGAATGGTCAAGAAGACCGAGCTCGCCGCCTACAGCCGGCCGAAGCGCGGCGGCATCATCGCCATCAAGCTCGCCAAGGGCGACCGGCTGATCAGCGCCGGGCTGACCCACGGAACGGACGACATCATGCTCGGCACCCGCGAGGGGAAAGCCATCCGCTTCAGCGAAAAGCAGTGTCGCCCCATGGGCCGGGCCACCCGAGGCGTCCGGGGAATCAAGCTTCGCAAAAACGACGCGGTCATCGGCATGAGCATCGTCAACGACAACGCGAGCCTGCTGACCGTATGCGCCAAGGGATACGGGAAACGCACCACGTTCGATCAGTATCGCTTCCAGAGCCGCGGCGGCATGGGCATCATCAACATCAAGGCCACGCCCCGCAACGGCAAGGTCATCGGCATGATGACCGTCCGCGACGAGGACGACCTCGTCATGACCACCAACAAGGGCATGTTCCAGCGAATCCCCGTCAAGGACCTCCGCACCATCGGCCGGGCCACGCAGGGCGTGCGGCTGATCCGGCTCAAGGAGGGACACCATCTGCAGGCGGCCGCGTGCGTGGCCTCGAAGGAAAACGAACCGGAAGCGGCCGGCTCCGGGAAGCCGTAAAGGCCGCACGCCCGCGCCGGGGGTCCGCGCCGAGGACTTCATGGGTGAGCCTGACACCAGGACCGACGAGCAACTGATGCACGCCTGCGCCGCCGGCGATACGGCCGCCTTCGAAGCCCTGCTGAGGCGCTACGAGCGAAGAATCCTGGCCTACGCCTATCGCACGCTCGGCGATTACGACGCCGCCCGCGACATCTTCCAGCAGACGTTCCTCAACATCTACGAGAAGCGCGCCCGGTACCGGGAGACGGCGCGGTTCGTCACCTACGCCTACCGGATCGCCCACAACCTGTGCCAGAACGAGGTGCGCCGGCGCGCCCGTCGCCGCCATGCCAGCCTGGAGCATCCCGGCACGCGGGACGAGGAAAAAGACCTGCGCGAGGCGCTGCCGGCCGAGGGCCCTTCCCCCGTCGAACCCCTGACGCGCGACGAGGAAGACCGCCTGTTGCGGGAGGCGCTGGACCGGCTGGAACCGGTCTACCGCGAGGTGATCGCGCTGCGCATCTTCGAGGGATTGCCGTTCGACGAAATCGCCGACGTCACCGGCACGAATCCGAGCACGGCCAAGAGCCGACTGCGCTACGCCCTCGGCCACCTGGAACGGGCCATCCGCGGCAAGCTGCGACCCGAAACTTGAGGAGCATTGCATGGCGCACACGCTGGAAACCGCGCTGGGCACACTGATCGATGACTTCGC
>CAZGEE010000354.1:0-3025 GCA_964525035.1 uncultured Anaerolineales bacterium | reverse complement strand
CTGTTTTACCACGGACGAGGCCCCCCCGCCGGCCAAGCCGCTGGAGCCGACGCCCAGGCGGAGTCCGGATATCGAAAAAGAGCGCCACAAGGAAATCAAGGAAGCGGCCCCGAAGGCCCTGACCTGGAACGTTCTGACGGCGGGTTTCTACGGCCCGTACCACGACAGCTACAAGCTGCCGATGCGCTACTACCACCAGTTCCTCGAGTGGACCGACATCACCAGCTTCGACCATTACCCGATCACGGGATGGAACAAGCCCGAGCGACTCCCGGAGGTCGGCTTGGCCACGCGCGCGCTGGCCGCCATGACCCGCAAGAACCAGCCGGTCTGGACGATCGTCGAGGCCAGTGACCAGGACCTTGCGTGGACGCCCAAGGAGACGCGCGGCCCGACGGCCGAGGAGATGCGGGCCGAGGTCTGGAGCGCCATCGCGGGCGGAGCCCAGGGGATCGGCTACTTCACCATCGCGTTCAACCCGTTCCGCTGGAACCACCTGACCGACGAGGTCAAGGCGGAGATGAAGCGCACGAACGGGGAATTGACTGAACTGGCCGGGCCCATCGTCCTGGGCGTCACCGGCAAGCGGGTCACCGTCGGTGGCGACGAGACGGCGAACAAGGCGGCGAAGGGTCACGCGATCCAGGCCATTCGCAAGGAATACGAGGGCAAGACCTACGTGATCGCGGTCAACGTAACGCGGGAGACCGTTTCCCCGACGCTGACACTTGATCCGGCCCCGTCGGCAGAACAGGCAACGGTCTGGAAGGAGGACCGCACGGTCCCGGTAGTGGATGGGGGGATCTCGGACGAGTTCGAACCGCTGGCGGTTCGGGTCTACGTCGTTCCGTAGGAGGTCTTCATGGGAGCCGCTTGCATCATCCCGGCGCGGTACGCCTCGACACGGTTTCCCGGTAAGATGCTGGCCCGGGAAACCGGCAAATACCTCATCCAGCACGTGTACGAAAACGCGACGCGCGCCCGGTGTTTCGACCGCGTGATCGTCGCCACGGACGACCAGCGCATCCTCGCCGCCGTCCAATCGTTCGGCGGCGATGCCCGAATGACCCGGGCGGATCACCATTCCGGGACCGACCGCGCCGCCGAGGTCGCGGCCGACCTGGAGGACGACCTGATCGTCAACCTGCAAGGCGACGAGCCCGAAATGCAGCCCGAGCTCCTCGAGGAACTGGTGGCGTGGATGGAGCGTCATGGCGAGGCCGAAATGGGGACCCTGGCGTCAAAGTGCCGCGACATCCACGAGGTCCTGAGTCCCCATACGGTGAAGGTCGTGTGCGACGACCACGGGCGTGCGCTCTACTTTTCCCGATCCACCATCCCCTTTGATCGGGAGGCGTTCCAGGCAGGGGAATCGTTCCCCTACCACAATTACCTCAAACACCTCGGGGTGTATGCCTACCGGCGGGGTTTTCTCCTTCGGTTTCCCCATATGCCGCGGACCGACCTGGAGCGCCTCGAGTCGCTTGAACAACTGAGGGCGCTGGAGAACGGCGCCACGATCCTCGTCGTGGAAGTGGACTACCGCGGACGGGGCATCGACACGCCGGAGGATTACGCGGCCTTCGTCGCCTCGTTCACCGACACCCATCCTGACGGCCTGCATAAGCGACGCCAGGCGACCCCGTGACCGCGGAGCCCCCTCCCGGGGCCTGCTGCGAGGGTGTCACAGACATCACGGCGCGGACGCTTCGAACCGCGAACGGACACGGGCCATGTCCGCCGTCGTAATCGATCCCGACCGGTCGACATCGTAGCAAACGTTTTCCGCAGACAGGTCCTCCCCTGCCGCACCGCGAACCGCCAGAACGTCCGCCGGTGTAACCTCGCCCGAGCCGTTCACGTCGCCGATCCGGCCCGTCACGACAAGAGAGGTGTTCCCCTCCAGAGGTTCCCCGTCCGTGGTGTGAACCGCGTCGCTCACCGTGATCGTGACCGCCTCACCGTCGGGCGGGTCCGCGTCCAGGCCGATCGTGATCACCCGGCCCGAGGCGTCGAGCCCCGTCGTATCCACCAAGTGTGACAGATCACCGGAAGTCTCGCCGCTGACGGTCACGGCCGCCGGCGTGACCGTCGTGGGGGCGAGGTCCACCGAACTCGTGGCGCGCAGCGTCCGGAGCCCCCCAACCCGCGGTTCCACGGCCCCGTCGGGCAGGGACCTCGAAAACTGGCCCGCCGGCCCGTGCGCGACGACCGCCTCCCAGGTCAGGCCGGCCGACGAGGCGCCGAACTCGTAACACCCCGCGTCCGGGTCGGCGTCGCGCAGGGCGCCGGTGATGTCCCTCTCGGGAGCGTGGGCCGGGTCGGCGAATCCCACGGCCGCGGCGCCCTCCACGATCCGGAAGGCCTCGTTGAAGTTCTCGCTGTGCTGCTCCTTGAACGCCAGCTCGTCGAACAGTGGACCGCCGACGAAAAAGTTGCCCGAGCCGTCGAACGGGTGCGGCTCGCTGCCGGCCGGCTCGCCGTCGTAGTACACGAGGTTCCCGGCGTTGTCACCCTCCTGGTCTTCCTCGAAGCCGTCACCGGAAAAGACGACGTTATTCTTCACGACGGCCCCGGCCGGCGCGCCGGCGGTGCCGACGACCAGGTTGTTCGCCATGACGATCGTCGACGGGTCGGCGTTCGGGGCCGCCGAGGCCCCCCGCAGCCCGAACCCGTAGTAAACATGGGCCCATCCGTTGGAATCGTAGTTGCCGTGCTTGCGGCCGGCGATCGTGTTGTTGCGGATCACGCAGTGGTCGCCCAGGCCGCTATTAAGATCCACCGTGTACTGGTTAAGCGTCGCGTAGAAGAGGTTGTTCTCGATGACGACGCTGCTGTAGCCGTCATCGCCGGGGGTGTAGAAGTAGATGCCGCGCGTCCCGCCGCAGTCGTGTACGCGGTTCCCGCGCAGGGTGAAGTTCTCGGCGCGTACGCTGACCCCGCTGCCGTGATTGTTGTCCCACAGGCTGACCGGGTCACCCGGCTCGACGTCGAAGCTCAGTGGTGCCGCCAGGGTCAGTGTCCG
>CAZGEE010000353.1:0-3037 GCA_964525035.1 uncultured Anaerolineales bacterium | reverse complement strand
CGAAAGTCGGTTCGTAGACGTAGCCCCGGGCGGCCGCGTTGGCGAAGCAGATCGGGCACCGCAGGTTGCACCGGTTCGTCAGGTCAATGTTCCCCAACGCGGCGTGGCTCGTGTGATACCCGCACAGTCCGCAGGCGTTCGGGCAATCCTCGTCCGCCGCGGCCGTCTGCGGGTTACTCAGTCCGCGCCCATCGCCGAAATGATACTCCTCGGCCTTGAGGTACAACTCCGTGTCGGACCAGTAGATGTCCTCGAACCGGCCGTGCTCCGGGCAAGTCTTGCGCATCCAGACCTTGCCGTCGATGTCGCGCAGCTCGGCGTCGATCCTTTGCCGACATTCAGGGCAGATGCTGGTGACGATCTTGGGCAGGCCACGCGGCAGCGGTTCAACGGGACACCCACTATAGGTCGTTTGTCCGGCATGCAAGCGGGATGCGTTGGTCGTCGTCATCGTGTCGCGTCCATTCCGAGAAGGACCGCCTCACCGAACCCAGAAGCTCAAGTGGAGACGCGGTTGAGAAACTGGATTTTACCCCGAGGGGAAACACCCGTGCAAGCCTTTTCGCGGCGCCGCCATTGACCCCGACGCGCGAGGGGTCTACAATCCAATGTTTTGGAAAGCAGACGCTCCGCGTGACCGCGCGCTGCGCGCGCCGCAAGCGGACTCCCGGCGTGAAACCGATGACCAGAAACCGTCCCCTTCATCTCGGGCTCGACCTCGGCTCCACTGCCGTCAAGGCCGCACTGCTGGACGAAACCGGCCGTCTGCTGTTCACCCGGTACGAGCGCCACCACGGTCGCCCTCTCCGCTCGGCGACGGCCCTGCTCAACGGGCTTCCGTCCGCCGAAACCCCGGGGACGATCCGGGCCTTGGGCGTCACAGGGGGCGCTGCGCGTCCGCTGGTCGACCGGCTGGGAGCGACCTTCCTCAACGAGGTCGTGGCCCTGTCCCGGGCCATGGCTCACCTTCACCCGTCCTTCCGGACGGCGATCGAGGTGGGAGGCCAGGACGCCAAGGTCATCGAGCTCGCCGGTCCCCGCGCCGAGGGCAACGGCCCCGGACCTGCCTTCCGAAGCTTCGCCATGAACACCGAGTGCGCGGCCGGCACGGGGAGCTTCCTCGATCAGCAGGCCACGCGCCTCGGTGTGCGGATCGAGGGCGAGTTCGGCCAGATGGCCCTGCGAAGCGAGAAGCCGCCGCGCGTGGCCGGCCGCTGCTCCGTCTTCGCCAAGACCGACATGATCCATCTGCAGCAGCAGGCCGTGCCCGAACATGACATCGTCGCCGGCCTCTGTTTCGGGATGGCCCGCAACCTGAAGGCCACGCTCACCCGGGGCCGCAAACTGCCCTGCCCCGTCGCGTTGGTCGGGGGAGTGGCATCCAACCCCGGCATGCTCCGGGCGTTCCGTGAAGTGCTGGAACTGGACGAGCGGGAACTCCGCGTGCCCGAACACCACTGCTTCCTTCCCGCCATCGGTGCGGCGCTCAACACCCTGGGGGGCGAGCACGAGCGCGAGAAGCCCGTGCTCGATGCCGCCGCGCTGAAAGCTCTCGCCGAGCATCGCGACCGGCCCGCCGATCGTCTCGACCCGCTGCCGCAACCTCAGGGCTACATGCCCTCCCCCACGCCGCAAACCCCCGGCGACCGCCGCGCGAGAGGATACCTCGGGCTCGACGTCGGAAGCATATCGACCAACCTCGCCCTGGTCGACGAAGAGGGGGAACTCCTCGACAAGGTCTACCTGATGACCGCCGGCCGGCCCATCGAGGCGGTCCGTGAAGGCCTGGCGCAACTCGGCCGGCGATGGTCCGGCGGCATCACCGTCGACGGCGCCGCAACGACCGGTTCGGGACGCTACCTCACGGGCGATCTGGTCGGGGCCGACGTGGTCCGGAACGAGATTACGGCCCAGGCACGCGGGGCGGTTCACGTGGACCCGGACGTGGACACGATCTTCGAAATTGGCGGGCAGGACTCGAAGTACATCCGGCTTCACCACGGCGTGGTCGTGGACTTCCAGATGAACTATGCGTGCGCCGCCGGCACGGGCAGCTTCCTGGAGGAGCAGGCGGAGCGTCTCGGCATCTCGATCGAAGAGGACTTCGCCCGGCTCGCCCTGGCCAGCTCGGCCCCCATTCGGCTCGGCGACCGGTGCACCGTCTTCATGGAAAGCGATCTCTTCCATCACCGCGCTGCGGTCGCCGCGCTGGAGGACCTGGTGGCCGGGCTGAGCTACTCGATTGCCGCCAACTACCTGAACCGCGTGGTCGGAACGCGGAGCATCGGCCGGCACGTCCTGTTCCAGGGAGGCACGGCGTTCAACCGGGCGGTGACCGCGGCCCTGTCGGCCCGGACGGGACGCCCGATCATCGTCCCGCCCCATCACGAGGTAACCGGCGCCATCGGAGCGGCTCTGCTGGCGCGGGACGCCCGCGCGGAGGGACGATTCACGCAATCGAGGTTTCGAGGCTTCGACCTGGCCGAACGTCCTTACCAGGTGCGCACCTTTACCTGCGACGGGTGCTCGAACCATTGCGACATCCGCGAGGTCCGCATCGAAGGCGAAGCACCCCTGTACTACGGCAGCCGGTGCGACCGGTATAACCGGCGGGGCCGGGAAAAAGCCCAGGGGCAGGACGGGCCCGACCTGTTCGCCGAGCGCGAGCGGCTTCTTCTGGGCCCCCTCGCGGGAGACGCGAACAGACCGGCCGACCCGCTTCGCGGTGCTGCCGACCGCCCGGCCCGGAAGGGCGTCGTCGGGATCCCCAGGGCGCTGGTCTTTCATCACCTGCTGCCGTTCTGGCGAACGCTGCTGTCCGAGCTTGGCTTCGAGGTCCTGCTCTCCCCGGCGACGGACGCCGAGATCATCGAATCCGGCGTGGAGTCCGTCCTCGCGCAGACTTGTTTTCCGGTGAAGGTGGCTCACGGGCACGCCCGCTGGCTCCTGGATCGCGGCGTGGACTTCCTCCTGCTGCCGAGCCACCTGGCCCTGCCGCGCGAGGACGAGCGCCAGGAACACAATCATCTGTGCCCGT
>CAZGEE010000352.1:0-3043 GCA_964525035.1 uncultured Anaerolineales bacterium | reverse complement strand
GGAAACGCGTTCGCAGAAGTTCCGCCAAGGCCGTCGCCACGATCAAGGCGACGTTCAACAATACGATCGTCAGCATTGCCGACGGCAACGGCGACACCATCTGCTGGGACTCCGGGGGCACCGTCGGATTCAAGGGCAGCCGCAAGTCCACTCCGTTTGCCGCCCAGCGGGCCGCCGAGCGGTGTGCCGAGAAGGCTCGAAAGTACGGTGTGACCGAGGTCGAAGTCAAGGTCAAGGGGCCGGGGTCCGGTCGCGAGTCGGCAATCACGGCGCTCCAGGCCGCGGGCCTGAGGGTGGCCAGCATCGAAGACGTTACGCCGATTCCCCATAACGGGTGTCGGCCCAAGAAGCGGCGGCGCGTGTAGAGGGCCGTCGGTCCGGCAGTGGCGACAGAAGCCAGTGAGGTTGGAGTACCATGGGACGATATACAGGACCATCGTGTCGCCTGTGCAGGCGCGAGGGCATGAAGCTGTACCTGAAGGGCAGACGCTGCGAAACCGCCAAGTGCGCGATGGAACGCCAGTGGCGCAGCCAGCCGCCGGGAGTGCATACGTTCCGGCGCGGCAAGCCCAGTGAGTACGCCATCCGGCTGCGCGAGAAACAGAAGCTGCGACGCTACTACGGGGTGTTGGAGCGCCAGTTCCGTCGCGTCTTCGACATGGCGTCGAAGGAAACCAACACCGGCGAGGCCCTGTTGATTCACATGGAACGCCGGCTGGACAATGTGGTGTATCGCCTGGGGTTCGCCCCGAGTCGCCCGGCCGCCAGGCAACTCGTCAGTCATGGGCACATTCTTCTGAACGGAAAGCGCGTGAAAGTCCCGTCGAGCGAGGTGAAGCCCGGCGACGTCATCCGGCCGCGCGAACACGAGGAGACCAGAAAGACGATTCAGGCCAATCTGGAAGCCGCCTCCGGGCGGACGCCGCCGCAATGGCTCTCGCTTGACCCCGAGTCGTGGGAGGCGAGGGTGGTGGCCGTCCCGGCACGGGACGACGTCTCGATCCAGATTAACGAACAACTGATCGTCGAGTTCTGCTCTCGGTAGGGTCCAATAGAGGAGGCCGAGCATATGCGCATTCGCTGGAAGGGCCTGGAACTGCCCAGCAAAGTGGTCGCTGAGAAAACCAGCGGCGCTCCGGTCACCTACGGCAGATTTGTCATCGAGCCGTTCGAGCGGGGCTTCGGCGTGACGATAGGCAACAGCCTGCGCCGGGTCCTCCTCTCGGGGCTCGAAGGCAGTGCCGTGACCGGCATCAAGGTCGACGGCGTGCTCCACGAGTTTACCTCGCTTGACGGCGTGTTGGAGGACGTGACCGAGATCGTCCTCAATGTGAAAAACATGATCGTCAAGCTCGAGGGCGACGATCCGCGGACCATTACGGTGGAACGTGGCCGGAAGGGAGAGGTCAAGGCGGGCGACGTCAGCACCGACCCGAACGTGGAGGTGATCAACAAGGACCTCGTCCTGGCCACCCTGACCGCCGATGTGGACTTCCGCATGGAGATGACCGTCGAACGGGGTCGCGGATACATCACCAGCGAGGAGAATATCCGCGACGGGCAACCCGTCGGCTACATCCCCATCGACGCCCTCTACAGCCCCGTGGAGCGGGTGCGCTACGCGATCGAGGAAACGCGGGTAGGCCAGCGCACCGACTACGACAAGCTGACCCTCGAGGTCTGGACCAACGGCGTGGTCAGCCCCGACATGGCGCTGGTCGAAGCTTCCCGGATCCTGCGGAAGCACTTCAACCCGTTCGTATACTACGGGGAGCCCGGGGAGCCGATGGCGATCGAGCCCGGGGAGGTGGTCGAGCCGGAAGCCGAGAAGGAATACGTCAGCGAACTGGAACGCAAGCTGGCCCAGCCGGTGGACGGCTTGGAGCTTTCCGTGCGGGCGTCGAACTGCCTGGCCTCGCAGGACATCCACACGATCGGCCAGTTGGTGCAGATGAGCGAGGAGGACCTGCTGAAGGTCCGCTCCTTCGGAAAAACCAGTCTCCGCGAGGTCAAGCGGAAACTGGCGGACATCGGTTTGTCCCTGGACATGGACCTCGAGGGCACGATGGCCGGAAACGAGCAGCAGGAAGAGGAACAGGAAGAGTGAGTCATGCGGCACCTGAAGAAGGGGCGTAAACTCAACCGATCTCCGTCGCACCGCATCGCATTGGCGCGAAGTCTCGCCGCGGCGCTCTTCGAGCATGAGGCGATCACGACGACCCGCGCGAAGGCGAAGGCCACGCAGCGCTTTGCGGAACGACTGATCACGCTGGCCAAGCGCGGCGAGGGCCGCGATGATCCGCTCGCGGCGCGCCGCCTCGTGGCGTCGCGGCTCCAGGACGAAGCCATGGCCAAGAAGGTCTGCGAGGAACTGGCGCCGCGGTTTGCCGACCGGCCCGGGGGCTATACCCGGATCATCAAGCTTGCGCGGTTGCGGAAGGGGGACGCCGCCGAGCAGGTCCGGCTCGAACTCTCCGAAGTGCAAAAGGGCGAGCAGGCCGAGAAGTAGTCGTAACCGCAGCGATTCCACGTCGCGGCAGTGCATACCATTCCATCTCGGTTTGGAAGCATCCGGGAGGTGTTCCGTGGCACGCGATCCCGACTGCGTTTTCTGCAAGATCGTCGCGGGGGAGATTCCTTCCGCCAAGGTGGCCGAGTCCGACCGGGCCTACGCCTTCATGGACGTCGGGCCCATCGCCGTCGGCCACACCCTCGTCGTTCCCCGGGATCACTACGAAACCATTATGGACATGCCGCTGGAGGCCGTCTCGGCCGTCTACGAACTGGCGGCGCGGATCGCGCCGGCGGTTCGGAAGGCTGTGGAGGCCGAGGGGCTCAACGTGCTCCAGAACAACGGGTGCGTGGCCGGGCAGGTGGTACCGCACGTCCACGTGCATCTGATACCGCGCGCCGCGGGCGACGGTCTCCATTGGCCCTGGCCGGCGCGGAAGGCCGATCCCGAGGAATTGGAGCGACTGGCTCGGAAGATCACGGCCGGCATGGAATCGGGGTGACGCCGGCGCGCCTCGCCGGGGCAGGGGAC
>CAZGEE010000351.1:0-3054 GCA_964525035.1 uncultured Anaerolineales bacterium | reverse complement strand
CCTTGTCCACGACCTCGTCCCCGGCCGGTCCCGCGTCCGCCGCCGCCCGCAGGTCCTGTTCCGTCTCCGCGTGGCATTTCGCCGCTCCTTTCTCGGACCCCGTCCGTCCGTTAGATCCAGTGTCCTTCCACGTTCGCTTGGCCGACCTCCTGCAACTGTCCGTCCTGGAGTTGCTTCACGGCCTCAGCCACCGTACCTTCCTTGGCGAGGTATACCTTGATTCCCGCCGCGCCGAGCGTCCGGAACGCCTTGGGGCCCATGTTGCCCGAGATCACCGCGTCGGCGTCCAGTTCCGCAACGAGCTGCGCGGCCTGGATACCGGCGCCCTGGGGAGCGTTGTAGTTCTGCTCGTTCCCGTGAGCCGAAACCTCGCCGCTCTCCGTGTCCACGAGGACGAACCCGGCCGCCCGCCCGAAGCGCGGGTCTACCTTGGCCTGCAGATCGGTCCCGTTTGCCGTCACGACCACCTTCATTCTCTGTCTCCTATCCTCGCCGACCTCTTCGGCCGAGCCCGCGGCCTCCTCGTCCGCGACCCCACCGCCGACGCATCCCCGGGGCACATCCGGGTAGAAGAAAGCTCGGTTCCTGGAGCCGATTGCCCAGGTAGGCCCTCAGTACCTCCTCCACCGGCCCGCTGACGAACGGCACGACCTCGATTCCCGCGCCGGCCAGCATCTGGGCCATCGGTCGGCTGATCGCGCCACAGACCAGCACGCTTACGCCTTCGCGCGACAACCGCGCCACGCGCGTCGCCGGCGCTTCCTCGGGTAATTCCACCTCGCGTCGCCCGGCGTCCCGCCCACCGTCGATGTCCACCAGCAATAGCCGCCGGGCGAAATCGAAGACCGTCGACACGCTACCCGACCACATAGGGATTGCGATGCGTACCATGGCTCTTCGAAAAGGGAGCAAGCGGCGTTCCAACTGAGCCAAATCGGCACTTCGCTTGGTTAACCTGCCTTTATTAAACGACTTAGGACAGACAACTCAAGAAGAGCCACACGGCGAAAGGTGCAATAATGCAACGAAGGCGGTCGCGGAAAGTAGCGTTTACGCTACTGCCGCGAGTCTCGTTTCGGCCCTTCGTCCTTTCCAGCTCGGGGCGGCTGAAGGCCAAGGGACTTGATTTTGCGGTACAGCGTGGTCTTGTGCATACCCAGCTGCCGGGCCGTGGCCGCCCGGTTCCAGCCGTTTCGCCGAAGCGCGCTCATGATGAAGCCGGCCTCGAGCTGGCGGAGCGTGGCCCCGTCGGAAGGCTCCACGGGTGACTTCTCCCGGAGCGCCTCGGGCAAGTGCTCGGTTCCGATCAGCCCGCCCCGGCATAGCACGAACGCCCGTTCGATGATGTTCTCCAGTTCCCGGACGTTCCCCGGGTAGTCGTGGCTCATCAACCGGGCCATTGCCTCGTCGGTAATGCCCGGCACCTCCCTGCCCTGGAGACGGTTGAGCCGGGCGATGAAGTGCTCCACCAACAGGGGAACGTCCTCCAGACGCTCCCGAAGCGGCGGAATGCGGAGGCGAACCACGTTGATCCGGTAATAGACGTCCTGCCGGAAGGTGCCCTCCTCGACGAGGCGGTCGAGGTCCTTGTTGGTCGCGGCCACGACGCGTACGTCGGCCGATTCCGACTCCACGCTTCCGAGCGGCTCGTAGGTTCGCTCCTGCAGAAATCGAAGCAGCCGGACCTGCATGGCCGCGGACAGGTCGCCCACCTCGTCGAGCATCAGCGTGCCGCCGTCGGCCTGGGCGATGCGTCCGGGCTTGTCCTTTCGGGCATCGGTGAACGCCCCCGCCTTGTAGCCGAACAGCTCGGACTCCAGCAGCGTGTCCGGCAGCGCCCCGCAGTTCAGCGCAACGAAGGGCCCCTCGGAGCGCGGACTCAGGTTGTGCAATGCCCTGGCGACCAGTTCCTTGCCCGAGCCACTCTCGCCCTCGACCAGCACGGTGCTTGGGCTGTCGGCCACTTCGGGAAGCAACTCGAAAAGCTCCTGCATCGGGTGGCTTCGCCCGACCAGGTCCTCGAAGGAGTAGCGGCGCTCGATCTCCTTGCGGAGTTCCTCGATCATGGCAAGGTCCCGGAAGGTTTCGACCCCGCCGACGATCTCGCCGTGCTCGTCCCGCAGAATGGCCGTGGAGATGCTCACCGGGCGCCGGTTGCCGTCGGCGTCGAGGATGGTAATCGACCGCCCCACGAGAGGCCGACCCGTCCGGAGGGTCTGCTCCAGGGAGCACCTTCCCTCGCACACGTCCGCGCGAAAAATATCCTTGCATCGCTGTCCGAGGGCCCGCTGGCGAGGAATGCCGGTCAGGCGCTCGGCCGCCCGGTTGAACGAGGTGATCCGCCACTGGAGGTCCACCGTGAAGACGCCCTCGGTGATCGAGTCCAGGATGATGTCCCGCTCGGGGAATCCACGGTTCCGGGCCACCTGGGAACACTCCTTCCATGTGGGCCGCAAGCGGGGCGACACCCACGCCTGCCATTATAGGGCAACCCGGCCGGCCTTAAAGGCCCGGGTTTGGAGAAGCAGCGCGGCACTGAAGCGGATTTTCGGTGTTAATAAGCTCGCAAGCTCGTATTATCCAGCAGGGTTAGGCATCGTCGGTGCACCCCATGCGTACTGCTGCCGTAACCCGAAGGGGAGACAGCGTATGTGCGACGTCACGGCGAACTGTTTCCGGGAACGACGGGCCGCGAGGGATTCGTTCCTGGGCGGTTTGCATCGCCGTCGAGGTCTTTCTCTCCTCATGCGATTCGTCGGCGTGCTACTGGCATGTATGACGCTGGCTTCGGGAGCATCGGCCCAGGCAAATCTCGACCAGCGGATCGACGACGCCATCGCACGAGGCATCGAGCACCTCTGGTCGACGCAGCGCGACAACGGCATGTTCTCCGACCTGGACCCCGACAACATTCCGGACGACGCCCGCTACCCGGGTCAGCACGAGGCGCTGTCCATGGCCGCCCTGGCCTACGCGGGCGAACCCCTGCACAAGCCGGAGATGCAGAAAGGCCTCGAGGCCCTGGTGGGCCTGGAACTCGAGAAGACTTATGTG
>CAZGEE010000350.1:1861-3060 GCA_964525035.1 uncultured Anaerolineales bacterium | reverse complement strand
ACCCCGTCATCACGCCCCGCGAGACCCGCGAGGAACTCGACGCCCACCTCCTCCTCTTCTACACGGGCGTGACCCGCTCGGCCTCCAGCATCCTGAAGCGGCAGAAGGAGGACACCGCCGGGAAACGCGAGGTGCTCGGCCGCATGCGGGACATCTCGAAGGAAATGGCCGACGTGCTCCAGGCCGGCCGGCAGTTGAACCGGTTCGGCGAACTCCTGCACGAGGCGTGGGAACTGAAGCGGACCGTCACGGGGGGCATCACCAGCCCGGAGATCGACGAGTGCTACGAGGCGGCCCGCAACGCCGGGGCCCTCGGCGGTAAAGTCCTCGGCGCCGGCGGCGGGGGGTTCCTCCTCTTCTTCGTTGAACGCCAGAACCAGAATCGCGTCCGTGCCGACCTTCAAGCCCGACGCGAACTGCCGTTCCGGTTCGAACCCCAGGGCTCCAAAATCATTTACGTGGGAGGGTGACACGCCATGGCCGATCCGTTCGTCTCGCAGTACTTCGACGGCCTTCAACAGGTGCTTCAGGAGGTGGACCGCGACGCCGTCGACCGCGTCATCGATCTCCTGTGGGAGGCCTACCGGGCCGGCCGGCGCATCTTCATCATCGGCAACGGCGGCAGCGCCGCCACCGCCAGCCACATGATGTGCGACCTCGCCAAGGGCTGCGCCACCGAGGGCCAACCCCTCGTCAAGGCAATGAGCCTGACCGACAACGTCTCCGTCATGACCGCCGTCTCCAACGACATCGCCTACGAGAAGGTCTTCACCGAGCAACTGAAGGTCTTCCTCGAGGCGGGCGACGTCGTCATCGGCATCACGGCCTCGGGGAACTCGCCGAACATTCTCGACGCCATCCAGTATGCCAAGGCGCACGGGGCCACGACCATCGGCTTCATCGGGTTCGAGGGGGGAAAACTCAAAGGCATGGTGGATGCGGACGTGACCGTCTCCAGCCACAACTACGGCCACGTCGAGGACCTGCACTGCATTCTGGAGCACTTGGTCAGCCAGGCGTTGCGCGAGCGGATTCGCGCCAGGTGAAGGTGCCCGTTGACCGTCCGCCCGATCCAAGTGGCGTTGGTCGGTTCCTATCCACTCCACGGGCCTCCGGTCGGCGGGGCAGAGAAGGTTTGTCAGCAACTGGCCGGCCTCCTGGCGGCGCGTAACGATCTGGAGGTCCACGTGGTTGCGACG
>CAZGEE010000350.1:671-1851 GCA_964525035.1 uncultured Anaerolineales bacterium | reverse complement strand
TTTCCTCCGGTCGGAATTGCCGCCTCCAGAACGGGGACCTCACGATTCATGCGGTCGGATGCCGGGGCCTCCTCCCCCAGGCCTTTCGGGCGTATGGGACGATCCGACGCCGTGTCCGCGACTACGTGAGGCGCCTCGCGCCCGACGTCGTCCACGCCCAGTCGCCGAACGCCGCCCTGTACGCCATGGAGGCCGGGCGGCCCACGGTCCTCACCGTGCACGGCGTGTATCCGCGCGAGGCGGCGCTGCGCACGGGGGCCAAGTGGCTCGTCAGCCGCCTCCATCTGCACTACTACAAGAAGAGCCTGGCCCGCGTGCGGCACATCATTACCATCAGCCCGTACGCCGAGAAGGAACTGCGGCCGTACACGCAGGCCGCGTTCACGCACGTGCCCAACCCGGTCAACCCGGCATTCTTCGACCTCCGGGACGACCGCGCCGAGGACGGCAGAATCCTCTACGTCGGGTTTCTGATCCGGCGCAAGTCGATCCTTGACCTCGTCCAGGCATTTGCCCGGGCCCGTGCGGGTTGCCCGGCGGCCCGTCTGCGGTTGGTGGGGGCGCCGCGCGAACCACAGTACGTCCAACGGGTCAGAGAATATGTCCAGGCCGAAGGGCTTCAGGACGCTGTCACCTTTGTCGGCGTGGTCTCGGAGGAGGAGTTGCTCGACGAGGTCGAACGCGCCGCCGCCCTGGCCCTGATGAGCCGGCAGGAAACGGCCCCCGGCGTTATTGGCGAGGCCATGGCTGCCGGCAAGGCCGTCGTGGCAAGCCGGATCTGCGGTATCCCGTACATGGTGGACGACGGCGAGACGGGCCTGCTGGGCGAACCGGGAAGCGTGGCGGACTTTGCCGAAAAAATGGGCCGGTTGATTGCCGATCCCGACCTGGCCCGCGAGATGGGCCGGCGGGGACGCGAGAAAGCCTTACGCGAGTTTCATCCCGACTGCGTCGCCGAGCAAACCGTCGAGGTCTATCGCCGCGTCATCGAGGAATCCTGAACCTCCTACGCACAGGAGTGGCGACTCGTGAATGTCTTCATCACAGGCGGCGCCGGTTTCGTCGGCAGCCACATGGCCCATCGGCTCGTCGCCGACGGCCACACCGTCACGGCCTACGATAACCTGTCGCTGGGGCGGCGCGCGTTCCTGGCCGACCTCATCGACGCGGGGACCTCCCG
>CAZGEE010000350.1:0-661 GCA_964525035.1 uncultured Anaerolineales bacterium | reverse complement strand
CGGGCGTCGAGGCCGACCTCCTGGACGCCGACCGCGTGGCCGATGCCATGGCCGGTCACGACCTCGTCATCCACCTGGCCGCCAACTCCGATATTCTCCGCGGCCTGGAGGACACCCGCCTCGACCTCCGCCAGGGCGTCATCGCCACCCATCACGTGCTGGAGGGGATGCGGCGGCATGAGATCCGGCGGCTCATCTTCTCCTCCTCCAGCGTCGTCTACGGCGAGCCCGACGTGGTGCCAACCCCGGAGGACTACGGCCCGCTGCTGCCCATCTCGTTCTACGGGGCAAGCAAACTCGGGGCCGAGGGCCTTATCGCCGCTTACGGACACAACGCCGGCATCCAGTCGTGGATCTACCGGTTCGGCAACATCGTCGGACCCAATGCCACGCACGGCGTGATTTTCGATTTCGTGCACAAACTCCGGGCTGACCCGACGCGGCTGGAGGTGCTTGGCGACGGACGCCAGGCCAAGCCGTACCTGCACGTCGGCGATTGTGTGGACGGCATGCTCTTCGGCTTCGAACACGCGGGCGACCCGGTCAACCTCTTCAACCTGGCCGTGGAGGACGTCGTGGACGTGGCGACGATCGCCCGCATCGTCGTGGAGGCGATGGGGTGCCCGGACGCGGCCATCGAGTATACGGGAGGCGAGCGGGG
>CAZGEE010000349.1:0-3099 GCA_964525035.1 uncultured Anaerolineales bacterium | reverse complement strand
AGGGTGGCGCCGCGGGCGTCTTCGCGGGCCGCGCGGAGGGCCACCACCTCGGCGTGCGCGGCTCCGAAGCGGGCGTGCCAGCCTTCGCCCACGGTGCGACCGTCGCGGACGATCACCGCGCCGACCATGGGGTTCGGTTCCACCCGGCCGAGCCCGCGTTCGGCCAGGCTCAGCGCTCGGGCCATGTGTCGGCGGTCCGCGTCGGTGAAACGGCCGCAGGGCATGCTTCGCTCCTTCAGTGGGGGTCAGGAGGCCTCGGCGGCCTTGGAAGGCGTGTCCGCACGGTGGCGGATCGAGCCGGCAATCCAGCTCACGAACAGGCCGACGACCCCCACGGTGATAAAGACGTCCGCCACATTGAAAATGTAGGGCCACAGATAGGTATTGCCCGGGCCTCCCCAGAAGGCCCAGTCGGCCCGGATGTTCAGCCGCAGGAAGTCCCGCACGTGGGCGAAGCGAACGCGGTCGTACAGATTGCCGAGCGCGCCGGCCATTACGAGGGCCAGCATCGACTGGAGGACCACCTGCCCCTTTCGACTGTCGATGAAGAGCCAGAGGAGCACCCCGGCCGCGAGGATCGTAAAGGCGACGAACAGGGCCGTCTGCCCCTGACCCCAGCCGAACACGGCCCCGCGATTGGGATGCCAGTTCAGGTCGAGGCACACGAGCCAGCGCTCAAGCGCTGCAATCTTCTCGGCCGACCACGGGCTGCTGCTCTCCGGGGACAGGGCCCCGAAGGCCCACGCCTTGCTGAAGAGGTCCAGGGCGACACCCACTGCTACGATGGCCAGGAATCCCGTCCAGGCCGCTGGACTTCTTACAGCAGACCCTTCTCGTCCAGTTTCTTGCATTCGATGCAATACTTTGCTTGGGGTTTGGCTTTCAGGCGAGCCAGCGGGATCTTCTTCTCGCAGGCCTGGCACTTGCCGTAGGTGCCTTCGTCGATCCGCTGAATCGCCTCGTCGATCTCGCGGAGGGTGATCTCCTCGTTCTGGATCAGGCCGAGGGCGAACTCCTGCTCGTAGTTGTCGGAGCCGATGTCGGCCATGTGAATGGGCATGTTCGACAGCTCGCCGGAGCCGCCGTCGCGATTCAACCGGAGGGCTTCTTCCTGGAGGGTATTCATATCGCCGGTAAGCATGCTCCGTTTCAGAAGCAGCACCTTGCGAAAACGCTGTAGAGAGTCTTTTCGCACCTTGCAACTCCTTTTGCCGGTTCCTCACGCTCAGCACGGACCTGCGAAACAAGAACTATAGCACGGACCCGGCTTTTATGTCAAGCCGCACCGATCCGTGAAAATCCTGGCGCGGAAGATTGTTCTTGCTCCGCGCGGAGACCTCCCGTCGGCGTGGCGGGAAATCCCGCCCACGTGCGTCGATTCGCCTCCGGTCGGGCCGGATGATTTCGGTTGATCGGGCGCGGATTTTTGCTCTATTGCGGGCTCGTCCGACAATCCGAAGAGCGGAAGGAGAGGTGATGCCGTTCCTGGAAACCGGCGAACTCCGGCGACGCCTGCAGCGCCACGCGGACTGGTTTCACGGCCAGCTTTCCGACGGCCCTCTGCTGAAGCTCGAGGTCCGCCCGGATCCGCCCGCCACGCCCGTGGAACCGCCGCCGGCCCACGACCAGCGAGAACTGGAAGCATGGTGGTGCGACCCGGCCCGAGTGATCCCGAGGGTCGAGGCTGGTCTGGGCGACGCGACCTACCTCGGCGACGCCTACCCGCATCATTTCGTCAACCTGGGACCCGGCGCGCTTGCGGCCTTCATGGGATGCCGTAGCGTCCCGATGCCGCAGACCATCTGGCAGGAGCCGCTGATTGAAGACTGGTCGCAGGCTCCGCCGCTCGTGCTGCAGGAAGACAATCCCTACTGGCAGGCCGCACAGGCGCTGACGCGGGAAAGCCTGGCGGCGTCGGGCGGCCGGTGGATGGTCTCGCTGACCGACATCGGCGGGACGCTCGACATCACGTCCTATTTTCGGACGCCGGAGGTCCTGTGCATGGATCTCGTCGAGCACCCGGATGAGGTACAACGGTGCGAGAAGGCCGTTCTCGATGCGTGGTTCCGGGTCTACGACCGGCTGTACGAGCCGATCTCGGCCGAAGCGGGCGGCGCGTGCGGCTGGATGGGCATGTGGTATCCGGGCCGGACGTATCCGCTCCAGTGCGATTTCTCGTGCATGATCTCGCCCGAGATGTTCCGCGAATTTGCCTTTCCCTGGCTCCGGCGGACGGCCGACCGGCTCGACGTGGCCATATACCACCTCGACGGCCCCGGGGCGATCCGCCACCTGGACGCCATTTGCGAGATTTCCACTGTCCGGGGCATCCAGTGGGTGCCGGGTGCGGGAGGCACGCATGCCGTCGCGGACTGGCTGGATCTCTATCGCCGCATCCTGGACCACGATCGGGGCATCTGGATGACCTGCCGCGAGGACGAACTGGAACTCGTGTTCGACCGGCTGGATCCGGACCGCCTGGTGCTGCCCATGGTCGCCCGAACGCCCGCCGAGGGCGAGCGGATTCTCGCGAAGGTGGAGCGCTTACGGCGCGGGCGAAAGCGCGTACAATAACCGTGGCGAGAAGCTCCATGGACGAGACGTACCGCATCCTCGACGCCAACCTGAACCGCTCGCGGGAGGCGCTGCGGGTGGTGGAGGAGTACGCCCGCTTTCGCCTGGACTCGTCCGCTCTCGCGGAACAGGTTAAGGCGCTGCGTCATGACCTGCGCTCCGCGGCCGAGGCGTTTCCGCAACGGGACCTGCTGGCCGCGCGCGACACGCCGGGCGACATCGGCACGCGGCTGTCAACGCCGGGCGAACGGACCCGCTCGGGACCCGAGGCGGTGGTCCGCGCGGCGCTGAAACGACTCCCCGAGTCGCTCCGGGCGCTGGAGGAATACTCCAAGCCGATCTCGGAAGAGGCGGCGGCGCGGTTCGAAGCCCTTCGCTACCGGGTCTATTCCCTTGAGAAGTCCCTCGGGGCCCTACTGGACCCCTCGCCGTTCCTGTCGGCCATGCGGCTCTACGTGCTGGTGACCAGCCAACTGTGTCGCCGGCCCGTCATGGAGACGGTCGAGGCGGTGCTGGCCGGCGGGG
>CAZGEE010000348.1:0-3113 GCA_964525035.1 uncultured Anaerolineales bacterium | reverse complement strand
GCCTGCCGCTTGAACGATTGCTTCACGATGCGATCTTCGAGACTGTGAAAACTGATCACGCCCACCCGGCCACCGATGCTTAAGCGCCCGGCGATCCGCTGGCAGAACCGCTCCAGGTTCTCGAGTTCCCGGTTCACGCGGATCCGGAGAGCCTGGAACACCCGCGTGGCCGGATGGATGCGCTGCCGGCGCCCCCGCCTCCGACCGGGCCGGGCCGAGAGAACCAGGCGAGCCAGTCGGGCGGTGGTGTCGATCGGGGCCCGCTGTCGCTCCCGGGCGATGCGCCGGGCGATTCGGCGGCTGTGGCGTTCCTCGCCGTAGCGGCGGAACACGTCGGCCAGTTCTTCCTCGCTGAGCCGGGCGAGCAGGTCCGCGGCCGTAGGGCCCCCGGAGGGGTCCATGCGCATGTCGAGCGGACCGTCACGCCGGAAGGAGAATCCCCGGTCGGGATCATCGAGCTGGATACTGGAAACCCCGAGGTCCAGCAGCGCCACGTCTACCTCAGTCACGGCGAGATCATCGAGAACCGGATCAAGATCGGCGAAATTCGCGTGCCGAAGCACGCAATGCTGCGGATCAGCCTGAAGCGTCCTGGCAGCCCGGTCGAGCACGTTCGCATCGCGGTCGAGACCGATCAGTCGGCCGCCGGGCAAGACCCGTTCGAGCAGCGAGGCCGCGTGCCCACCGGCCCCCACGGTCCCGTCCAGCACAACATCTCCAGGCTGCGGCGCCAGCCAACCCAACACTTCTTCGAGAAGAACGGGAGTGTGTTCGCCGCCCATGGACCCCTGCCAACGGACTGCAGCCTGAACACCGGACACGGCACCGGACGGCCTGAGATCGCGAAGGTCGGCGTCTCAGTGAACTCCGGAGACCAGGCTGCTGCCCATCTCCATGCGAGCGAGCAACTCCCGAACGTCCTCCGAGACACTGACACCGGCGAACGCCGGCCCCAGCGCCCGAACGCGCTCCATGCGGGAGACCAGGTCCGTCAGTTGACCCGCCAGGATGGCGGTCTCCTCTGACGAAAGGTCCTGGGGCACCGCGTCGGATCGCAGTGCTTCCTTCACGGCGTCCAGGGTCGTCTCGGCCTCGCTTCTCGGCTGTTTCCTCATGTGTCGGCCCACCTTCGTTCCTCCCTTGCAGTTCGGTCACCGTTTCCGTCGCCCCCCTGCCCTCGCCCGCCCCATCAGCGAGATCCGTTCGGCGGGCGATCCGCGTCTTCCCGCTCGGTCTCGTGGGCCGCCTTGGCCATGTCGTCGTAGGCGCTGAACTTGGCCTCGACGAAGGCGCTCCACTTCGCCTGGTCCCAGATCTCAAGATGATCGCGAACACCGACGACCGCCACGTCCTTGCCGACGCCGGTTCGCCCCAGCATCGTCTCGGGAATCAGGATCCGCCCCAGGCGATCCATCTCGACGTGGGCGCTCAGGGCGAAGTGAAGGCGGTCATAGTCGCGCACGTCCTTGAGGCGGAACAGCTCGGCCTTCTTCCGGTCCGCCATCTCTTCGAACGTGACCGGTGTGTAGAGGGAAATGGTGCCGTCGAAGCCCGGGACGAGGTACCAGCCGGAGCCCTGCTCCTGGACGTCGACCTTTTCGCGGACCTTCCCGGGGATGACCAGCCGATTCTTCGCGTCGAGGCGGTAGCTATATTCCCCGGTGAAAAGCACCCCATGATCTCCCACAACTTACCACTGACTTGGAATATTTCGGAGATGCTGGCCTTCTTCTACCACTCTTTCCCACAGCCTGTCAAAAAAAAAACCGCCTCTTCGGGCAACTTTTTTGTGCCGCTCCGGACGGCAGTTTTGCACGCCACCCAACTGATAGGGCCTGCGACCAAAGCGAGTCCAATTTGTTGGGGTTCCGGGCCTTCCCAAGCCTGCCCCGTGGCCTACCCGGCCCGGGGCCGTATCCCCACGGCTTCCCACCGTCGCCAACGCCAATTTCCAAAGATCTGTCGCCCTCGGCAGCGCAGCCCCGAATTGACGTCGGGCCCCCTGCGTTTCGGAGTGCCACCGAGTGCTTTCGACACGGAGGGAAGTTCCCCCGTAGGATGTCTATCGACAAACCGGGCGAACGGATTTGCTCGAATACGGCCGCTTAGCGCGAAAGATTGACGGGAGGTGAAAAAAACCGGCCCGAGCCTGAGCTCGAGCCGGTGTCGGTTTCGTTCGTGCGTGCGCAGTGTCGGAATCTTACCGCCGACGGCGGCGACTCAGCAGACCCAGTGCGCCGAGACCCAGCAGCGCGAACGTCGCGGGCTCAGGCACCACGCCGGAAGCCGGTCCGGAACCGGTCTGCGAGTTCGCCAATAGCTGGTCGAAGTTCGCCAGCGAGGTAAAGGTCATGGTGAACCCGGACTGCCCGAGGTTCCCGAGATCGATCAGCGTTTGAGCGGTCGATGAAGCCGTCAGCCCCGTCAGGTCGTCCGCGTCGGTGTCACTGTCGAGGTTCAGAGCGACGCCGCCCACGCTGATGAGCTGATCGACCGTCAGCGTACCGGTCAACTGGTCCGTCGGATCGGACGGATCGAACACCCTGAAGCCGGCCGTGTCGTCGGAGAACCCGTAAGCGTAGATTCCAGGTGCAAGCGTGGACTGGCTCCCGACGTTCACGGTCAGGTCGCCGATCTCCACCTCGTACCCCAGGATGTCGTCCCCGTTCGTGCTGGCGGTCACTGTCAGGTTATCGAACGAGAGCACCCCGCCGGCGGAAAGCTGGTAACCGTTCCCTCCGGCGTTCGCGAAATCCAATGTGGCCACTGAAGCACTCGCCTGCCCCGCGAAACAGACAAGAAGCACACATCCCGCAACCAAGCCCTTGCGCATCGCGCACCCCCGGTTGGTACCAAAAAGTGTTGTTGTAAGCCGCCACTTAGTCTGCAGCGTAAACAGACTATCGCCCGATCCCCCGGGCATTCTTCACCGTACAGTATAGACCACAATCCCGCCGCAGTCAAATAATTGCGGTAACTTCTTTTCCAGGAAGGGATTAAATCGATTTTTCCCGGGGCAAAGGGGCGGATTAACAAAATACGCACAATGGTTCTTCGTATCCCCCTTCCCGCGGTCGCCCGCCGGTTCCTGAGGCGCGTTCCCGGGCCGGGAG
>CAZGEE010000347.1:0-3114 GCA_964525035.1 uncultured Anaerolineales bacterium | reverse complement strand
CGGGCCCCCTCGAAGGCGGGGCCGGCGGCTGTGCTGCATGCCAGGAGCCCATCCCTTCCTCCCAGCACCAGTTCCCCGTTCGTGCCGATGTCGATCACCATGCGAAGCTTCTCCGAGGTGCGCATTCCCGCGGCGAGAATCACCGCCACCGTGTCGGCACCGAGGAAACCCGCAATGTTCGGAGCAACGTACACGGATCCGCGGTCGTTGAGCTTCAGCTTCAGGTCCTGCGGCGACGTGTAGATTCCGTGCCGCACGGCCGCGACGAACGGCGCCTGCGCGATGTTCGCCGCGTCGAGCCCCAGCAACAGGTGCGTCATGGTCGTGTTGCCAACGATGACCATCTCGTAGATGCGCGTGCGCTTGATCTCCGCCCTGCGGCACAGCTCGTCGATCAGGCCGTTCAGGCAATCGCCGATCAGCCGCTGGAGTTCCCGGCGGTGCCCGGCCGAGCCCTTTGAGTACTCGATGCGGGAGACCACGTCGTCGCCCAGGGCCGCCTGCGGGTTGGCACAGGATACCACCGCCGTCTCGGCGCCCGTCGCCAGGTTCATCAGGGCCACCACCACCGTCGTGGTTCCCACGTCGACCGCCAGGCCGTACAGGTCCCCGGCCGTGTCTCCGCGTTCGAACCGGACGAGGCGATCGCCGACCGTCACGGCCGTGCCGCGAAACCCGTTCCCCCGCAGCCGGTCCGGCAACTCGCGCACGAGGGCAACATCCGCGCGGGCACGGATTCCACGGTTGGCCAGCTCGTCTGCGACGCGGTCAACGTCGGCTCGCTGGTCTTCGACCGAGGGCGTGGGAAGGTCGAGGTGAGCCCCACGAACGTTCGGGTCCAGCGGCACCTCCGCTTCGAGGCCCTTTTCCAGGATCTGCTGATCGAAAAGCAAGGTTTCCCGGGGGATGACGAAGGTGACGTCCCCCGAGACGCGGGTCTGGCAGGCCAGCCGGACGTTGCGGCTCAGTTCCTCGGCGGTGAGCTGCCGCCGGTCGGTCTGGGTCGGCTCGGCAGAGCCCGTGGTCACTTCCACGCGACAGCCCGCGCAGGTCCCCCTGCCCCCGCAGGGCGAGTTCATCTGTATCCCGGCTTCGCGGGCTACCTCGAGAAGCGTCTGGCCGGCGCGCGCGTTAATCTGTCGTCCGAACGGCTGAATCGTGACCCGGTAAGTTTCCGCCATGTCAATCACCCGAGAGTGCGTCATACCGTCGCGAAGCGCGCAAGTATAGCACCGCCCCGCCCGCGGTCAAGGACTCCGCCGCCGGGAGACGCGCCCACAAGGGGGCCCGGAAGGGGGATTCAGTCAGCGGAAGGTTGATACGCCTTGGGCAGAACGTGGACGTTGTTGTAGTGGAGCAGCGCGCCCTTGGCTCGCTCCAGCTCGGTGATCGCGACGTTGAAACGGGTGATTGCCTCCAGCTCGTTTCGCTGGGCTTCCTCGTAGTCACGCTGCGCCCGCAGAAGTTCCTCGTTCGTGACCTCGCCGACGTCGTAGCGGGCCTGCTCGCCTTCGAGCGTTTCCCGGGCCGCAATGCGGGCGTCCCGGGTGGCCGAGATTTCCTCCAGCGTCGTGCGGACCTCGCGGATTGCCGTGTTTACTTCCAGGACGACGTCCTGCGTCATGTTCTCCAGTTCACGGGCCGCTTGTTCATACTCCAGGGCGGCGCGCCGGTGTTCGGCCTTCGCCTGACGATTGCCCAAGGGTACCTCAAGGGTCAGGCCCACCTCGTAATCCGTGTACCGGCCGGTTCCCTGGTCCTTGAACGCGTCACCGGACCGGGTGTCCAGGCTGTTGCGGCGCCACATGAAGCTGGCGTCGAGGCGGGGCAACAGCTCGTTCCGTTTCAAACGCCTGTCGGCCTCGATGGCCCGGATTCGGCTTCGCAGTTGCCGGAGGGCCGGCCGCTCGCTCAAGGCGGTGACGACGGCCCGGTCGCGATCGATCTCCGGCATGGGGATCTGCGACCGGTCGGCCGGCACGAGCGTGACCTTCTCGTTCAGGTCGAGCTCGGGATCGTTCATGATGCTCTTGAGCCGGTCGGACAGGTTCCGCACACGGTTCCGGGCGCGAATGAGTTCGGCCTCGCGGGCGGTCACCGCCGCATGAGCTCGGGCCACCTCCAGGGGCGGAGTCATCTGCTCTTCCGCCAGGCGCTGCTCTTTCCGATATGTTTCCCGTGCCAGCTCCAGGCTCCGACGACGGACGTCCACGTCTCGCACCGCGAACGCAAGATCCCAGTACACCGACTCCAGTTCGGCCAGAACGTCCATGACCTTGGCACGGAACTCCTCGACCGAGGCCTCCCGATTGTGCGACGCGATGTAGATCTGCGCCTTGTTGGCGTCCAGCCCCATACCTCGCAGCAGCGGCTGGGTCAGCTCCACCATAAAGTTCGTGGAATAGGTCAACGGCTCCGCGACACCGCTGGTCGTCCGGAGATAGTCGAGGTTCTCGCTGATCGTGATGCTGCCGCCCGTGGGAAACGTCTTGCGTATGCCGGTGCTGGCCGCCCGCCGGTCCTCCTGGATGCTGCCGCCGGTAAACGCCACGAAGGCGGTGGTCGGCTGATCGGTATTCAGCAGACTGCCTTCGAGGAAATACACGGGGTCGAACACGCTCGAGGCCGCCACGACGTCCGTCTCGGCAATTGCGGGCGAGTAGCTGGCCACCTGGATGTCCAGACTGTGGAGCAGCGTTCGCCGGACCGCCTCTTCCAGCGTCAGCTCTATTCTGCCATCGACCACCGGGAGCTCGCGGGTGAATCCCTCAAGATGGGCGGCGCGCTGCTCCCGCCCGGCGCTGTCGTCCGCCGCAGCCTGGTTCTCAATGCGCTCCTCGGCGACGTACTTCAGCCCCGTGGCGTCGAGCCGCCGGCTCGGGTCAGCCCGCCAGGAACATCCTCGAAGCCCGATAGCCGCAAGCAGCACCGCCAGTGCCGCCAGAGCCCTTCGTTTCATCACCGATCCTTTCGGGTCCTCTTAACCATCGAAGAAACGCCCCGCCGAAAACAACATCCGAGCCATCTTCCAGCCCTGCTGCAGGGGTCGGGGTCTCCCTCCTGCCGGTCCCCAGGCCACCCGGCTCTCACGCATCACCGGTTCTCTTCGGCGGG
>CAZGEE010000346.1:0-3118 GCA_964525035.1 uncultured Anaerolineales bacterium | reverse complement strand
GGTGCAGGCGACCGCCCAAGCGGAAACGGGCACGGAGGCGGGGAAGCCGATCCGGTCATTGGGCGCGCCATTGGGCGCCGTTGGGCGCGGGAAGGCGAAGTCCAACGAAGTCCAGCGGAGTGAAAACCGCCCTGGCGCTGTCAAAAACGCGGGGAGGGGTGGCCGAGTGGTCGAAGGCGGCGGTCTTGAAAACCGCTATACCCTGCGGGGTATCCGGGGTTCGAATCCCCGCCCCTCCGCCACGTTTTCACTCAGCCGAAGATCGTAAGGGGGGACCATGCTGCGAAACCTGTTGCTGGGGGGCATCCTGGTGCTGTCGGCATGGGCGGGCTCACCTGTCCGAGCTGAGGACGGCTCGGCGTGGTGGCTTCGCCCCGTGCTCGGCCAACTGGAGCCGCACGCCAAGTACGAGGCACGGGGTGCCTTTCGGGTCGACGTGGACGATCAGGCGACGCGGCTCAACTTCTTTGAGCATCGCCTGGATGCCGTCTTGCCGCTGGCTCAGGACGAGCGCAGCGAATGGTCGCTGGACCTCGGCCTTGGCCAGATGGACCTGCGCACCGGGGCTCGGCTACCCGACACGGGGGGGCGCTTGCCCGACGACCTGTGGGCTCCGCGGATCGGCACCACGTGGCGCGGCCGACTCGACAACGATTGGCTGGCCGGCGTCAATGTCACGCTCGCGTCCCCCAGCGACAAGCCCTTCGACAGCGTCGAGGAGGTGGCCGTCCGCTCGACCGGTTTCGTGCGCATCCCGCGCGGTGAGCGGGACGCGTGGGTGCTGATGCTGAACATTGCCAGCGATCGCGAGTTCGCCCCCGGCGTGCCCATTCCCGGAGTCGCTTATGAGTGGAATCCGGATGATCGCCTGCAAGCCCTGATGGGCCTGCCGTTTACCTCCGCCCGTTACCGACCGCACGAGAAGGTCACCCTCTCGGCCGCGTACCGGCTTCCACGCACGGTTCACGCGAAGGCCGCCTGGGAGGCGGCCGACGGCCTGACCCTATTCGGCGGTTTCGACTGGTCCAACCGGCGGTGGTTTCGACACGATCGCTCCGATGACGATGATCGATTGCATTATTACGAGAAGCACATCGAGCTCGGCGCCGAGGTCGAGTGGGGCGAGGCGGTCACCCTGACCGCAACCGGTGGCTACGCGTTCGACCGGATGTTCTTCGAGGGGGAGGACTACGACGACCGGGGACGCAATCGCATTGACCTGGCCGACGGGCCGTACCTCGGCCTGGAACTCGCGATTCGCTTCTGACGGGCGTCAGTGGCCGGGGACCTCGACGCGATGAGCACGTGAGGTCCGACTCACGGGGTCGGAAGAACGAAGTGCGTGGAGCGTCTCGCAGTGGCGTTGCCCTGCAATTACCCAACCGTTGAGATTCAAGGCCCATACGATACGCCGTGCTTCGAGTGATCACATACAACCTCCTCGACGGGTTCACCACCCACCCCGGCCGCCGCGAGAAGGTCGCCCGCTGGCTCGCCGCACAGCGGCCTGACGTGGCGGCGCTGCAGGAGCTGAACGGGTACACCGAGGACCGTCTCCGGGACGAGGCCCGCCAATGGGGTCACCCGCACGCGGCGCTGCTGAAGCGCGACGGCTATCCGACGGGTCTTACCTCCCGCACGCCGATCCGGGATGTGCAGCGTGTCGTGGAAGGTTACCACCACGGCGTGCTGCACGGACGGACGGCGGGGATCGCCTTCCTGGTCGTGCACCTTTCACCCCACGAGTACCGCGTACGAAAGGTCGAGGCGGAACGGATCGCCGCGTGGGCAGAGCGGTTGATGGCCGACGGCCGCGAGGTCGTCGTGCTTGGCGACTTCAATTCCCTCTCGCCCGTCGATCGGCCGCACTACGAGGCGAGCGGCATGCTCGATCATCACCGCGGCCGGCCCGAGTCACGCGAGGATCCGAACCTGAACGAGGGACTGCCGGACTTCAGCGTGCATCGGACGCTGCTCGAGGCTTCGCTGGTTGACGTGGTGGCAGCGCACACGGCCGTGGGCACGGAACGGATCACCTGTGCGACGCCGCTCATTCGCAGGCCGGAAACCGACGACGAGGAGTGGGAGCGGGGCCTGCGGCGGGTCGACTTCATCCTGGCCGGCCCCGGCCTGGCCGCGCGGTGCGTTGCGGGTCGCGTCGCCAACGATCCGTCGATGGACGGCTTGTCGGACCACTATCCCGTGATCGCGGACTTCGAGACGTGACGCCCGGGCCGCCGCCACGGAGCTAGCGCCCGGCCGCGCGGATGCCGACCTTCTCTTCCACCTCGCCGGCCAGCGCAAAAAGTTTCCGGTTGCGTTCCTTCCACCCCGAGGCCGCGAACCAGGCGCGTCCCTTGGCGGCTTCCTCGCGCCTCATCCGCCGCGCCTTGCCGTCCCAGTAGCCCGGCAGATTCCGCCCCGCCTTGCTCAAGGCGTGCCAGAGCGCCTCGATGGGATGCCGCGCCCGCACCTCGCCGAGGCTTTTCAGGTCGGCCTCGTTCGACCAGATACTCCGCCACATGGCCCACTGGCGCTCGTCGAGCAACTCCTGGCAACGGCGGGCGAGCGACGGCCCCATGCGCTTCTTCATTTTCGGATCGAGCAGGCAGCGTTCGAGTAAAATCCTGGCCTCGCACTCCTGCAGTCCCTCGCGGAGGTTCTCCAGCCGACCCGTGGCCACCGGGCCGTCGGGACCCGGCGCCAACTGCCAGTTCTCGATGTCCAGGTTCCGCCAGCCGACCTCGGGATAGCGATGATACGCCGTCCCCGCGCGCCGGCCGCGCTGGTCCCGCAGGATGTACCACACGTCGGCGGCGAGACGGCCCATGCCCCGTTGCCCGCCGGTGATGTTGAACGCCGGCAGAAGCCGCATCTGCAGGAACGAGGCGTGGTTCGGCCAACCGTTGCGCGCGAAACGCAACTCCAGCTCCGGTTTCCGCCAGCCGTACATCCGACCCTTCGCCGGGTTCACCTGGTAATCCAGGTTGTAGACGTGCGCCTCGTAGCCGACGTCGGCGACCCCGTGCAGCAGTTTGTTGCCCACAGGCGGCTTGCCCCGCAGCCGGCCGGGATGCGCGTGCGAGGCCCACGGCAATCCGCCGGAGACCTCGTGGAG
>CAZGEE010000345.1:2546-3118 GCA_964525035.1 uncultured Anaerolineales bacterium | reverse complement strand
GGCGACCGGCTTGGTTTTCGATCAGTCGGATGTCTGTGCCCTGTGTCTCCACGCAGCACACCAACGCGCTGCGGAGCGGCCGGCAAAGCCTCGTCATGGTCACGATCTCGAACAGATGATCGAGGCCGTTCGGCGTTTGGGTCACGGCCGGGACTTCGATTGCCTGGTGGGCTGCAGCGGCGGACGCGACAGCACCTTCCTGCTGCACGAGTTGTCTCGACGCCACGGTTTGCGATGTCTGGCGGGCTATTACCGAACGCCCTTCACGCACGATGTGATCGATGAAAACATCCGGCGTGCCACCCGCCTCCTTGGTGTTCCGTTGGTGGAACTGCAGATTTCCCGCGCCAGGCATGTTCGCGTGGCGCAGCGTGTCCTGCGAGCCTGGCAGCGCGGCCCGTCGGTCGAGCTGACGAACATGCTTTGTCTGGTGTGCAAATTCGTCAATCGAGAGCTGTTCCACGTTGCTCGGAAGTTCGGGATCCGCGCCCTGATCTCGGGGGGCAGCCCGTACGAGGATTTCGAGCTGGGCGTCGCCTCCGCTGCTCCCCGCGCCGGCCAACACGTTCACG
>CAZGEE010000345.1:0-2536 GCA_964525035.1 uncultured Anaerolineales bacterium | reverse complement strand
CTCCGGCGCAGCCTGGGGATCGTGAGGCGCGGCGTGCGGCTGATCTGCCATTCGCGGCGCGTCCTGCCTTTCGTTCCCCTCAGTATTCAGGCCGGTGTGATGTACATCGGACTCCACACCCCTTACCTGAGGGCCCGACACCCCCATGTGAAGGCGCTCGATTATTTTCACCATACGCCATACAGCGAAGAGTTGTGCAACCAGACCATCACAGAAAATCTCGGTTGGCAATTGCCCCCAGGGTGTTTAAGCTTCTGGCGAGCCGACTGTGCGATGGACGACCTTAAGAACCTCTTGCTGACAGCGACCATGGGAGTCAACTACCGCGATTCCTACTTGAGCAACATGGTGCGAGACGGCATCATCTCTCGCGCCGAGGGACTCCGGCGGCTTCGCCGGGAGGCCCGAATATCGCCCAAGCGCATCCGGGCCGTCGAGCGCGTGTTGGGATGCGACGTGAAACAGGCTCTCGCCGCAGGACTGCGACGGCTTCACCAGGAGGATCGCCTATCGCCCGAGCGCGTTCAGGCGGTCGAAGGCCTGTGGGGAGATCAGTTGGAATAGGCAACCGTTATTGCCCGAGCGGTCTACGTAAATCCTATTGCTATTGCGGATTCGGTAATTTGCAAAATGGCACGTGGGCCGCGCTCAGGACCATATCGTGTGTTGAGTTCCGCCGTAAAGCCGCATGGTTGACGCCACGAGGAAGCCGTTGGGCCGTCGTTTTCGAAGCCCGCGAACGCAATGAAGTCACGTGGAGTCGTTGCAGGATGCTTCCTTGCTCTATTCCTAGCCGTGATGATGGTCCCTGAGGGTCTCGCGGCTGGAGACGAGGCCCTCGTGGTCCCCGAGCTCTCGTTCAAGGCCGAGGGTGGCGGCCCGCTCCCCGGCCGCCGAGCCCGAGCCCGTCGGCATTCATTTCTGGTACACGCCGGCCGAGTGGTTCAAGTGGACCGTCGAGGCCCCCGCGGCCGGGGAGTACGACCTCGCGTTGCACTATGCCGCGAAGCACGACACCGCGCGGTCCGTGTCCGTGGGCGGCAAACCGGTCGAGGGCCTCACGCCGGTTACCCTCCGATCTATACCGGGAAGCGACCCTGCCGGGGAAGGTTCCGCTCACCAGCGGGCCCAACACGTTTCGCATCACGTGCGCCGACGACGCGACCCTGCGCCTCCGGACGGTCGCGCTGACCGGTCCGAATGGAGCCCGCATCGAGCTGGAAGCCGCGCGGTTCGACGGCCACGGGCCCGGTGCGTCGACCACTGGGAGCTTCATGGGGCGGGTGACGGCGGGAGGACAGGTGATTGAGTACCGCGCGTTCACTCTCCCGAACGGAACAATCAACGTTGGCACATACTATCCGGTGACGCCATGAATGAGGCAATGTCCCCCTATAGGCCACTGACCGAGTGGGAGCGCCTAGTGATACTGCGGCTGCTGATGAATCGCCCATTTCCCGGCCGCGATGAACTCCTCGCCCAAGCCGATGCGGCCGCAGCCCACCCCAGTGATGAAGACGGTAGTATTCGTTTGAGATGTTCATGCTTCATAAGGGCCGCTGTCGCTGCACGCATTTCGGCGGAAGGAGAAGCCCCTGATTGTGATGGTATAACGATTCATTACCTGCTGCACGTAGTAGACGGAGCCATGAACGAACTGGAGGTGTACAAGGATGATTCTTCGAGAGTCTTGAGGCACGCCGAACCGGAAGACTTGAAGGTGATGAATTCGTAGTCGGGCACTTGGACTCTCGGCCCGGTGCCTGGAGGACCGTACCATCGAGACCTCGGGCGGCTGGTCCGAGACGCTCTCGAAACGCACCACCTGGGGCGCGGCTTGCGTGCCATAGCGTCGGCGACGACGCGGTACCTCGACGAACGGATCCGCTACGAGGTCGAGGCCACCGCCCTGCCGGACGGGCGCGCAGAAGAAAACGGCGCTTTCGCCCGCGAAGGGCGAAACACGCCGTTCTTGAAGCTCTGGCGGAGAGGCCGGGATTCGAACCCGGGGAGGGGGTTGTCACCCCCTCAACGGTTTAGCAAACCGTCGCTTTCGGCCACTCAGCCACCTCTCCGCCTGGGTAATCGCTCTTTCCGTATCCCTGATACGGACGAACCTTGAGTTTAGCGGGTTCCGTTCCGGAATGCAAGCGAATCGCGTCGCGCCGGAAGCTCCCTGCAGATTCCGCTTTGCCGACGGGGCACTTCCCCCGCTTCGTGACAAACTGCAGCCAACAAGGCCGCCTCTCCACCCGCGGGGCCGCCGGCCCTGTGCCAACCGCAACAGGTTCGAGATCGCCACGGCGGTCACCGTTTCTCGCTGTGCCCCGCGGCCCGGGCAAGGGCCACGGCCCGGGCGACGCTCACGGTGTCACCGCGCGCATCGGGCCGGATGCCCGCCCCCTTGAGCCACGGACTCCACTGCCCCCGCAAATGTTCCAGTCCGGGAGCCTTCTCCAGGCTCTTCACGCATGTTTTCCGCCGATGAGCGAACAGGCCCCCCGCCACCCGCGCGAGCAGCTCCACGTCGCCGGCG
>CAZGEE010000344.1:0-3121 GCA_964525035.1 uncultured Anaerolineales bacterium | reverse complement strand
CGGGGTCGGCAAGTGCCACATTATCGACGGGCGAACGAAGCATTCGCTGCTGCTAGAGATTTACACCGACCAGGGGGTGGGCACGGAGATTTTGCCGTAGCCGGGGGGCGTGACCGCGCGAGCCGTCGCGGCCCTGCCCCGGCGGGACGACGGATCGCGAGACGAGGAGAGAACCATGGCCGAGCATCTGCCGACGCAGGAAACCATGCAGCTTTTCGAGAACTACGTGGTGCCGAACTACCGGCGTCAGCCCGTGGTAATCGTCCGCGGCGAGGGCAGCTACGTCTGGGACGCCGACGGCCGACGGTACCTCGACCTGTTCAGCGGCTGGGCCGTCGCGGCGCTGGGGCACTGCCATCCGAAGCTGACGGCGGCGATCCGCGAGCAGGCCGGCGAGCTCATCTACATGGCCAACCACATGTACACCGAGCCGCAGGGCCGGCTGGCCCGCCTGCTGAGCGAGCAGTCGTTCGGCGGGAAGAGCTTTTTCTGCAACTCGGGGGCCGAGGCCGTCGAGGCCGCCCTGAAGCTGGCCCGCCTGCACACGCCCGAGCGGCGCTATAAGGTCATCGCGTTCGAGGACTCGTTCCACGGCCGGACCTTCGGGGCCATCTCCGCCACCGGCCAGAGCAAGTACCGCCAGGGGTTCCAGCCCCTGCTGGCCGGGTTCGAGCACCTCCCGCTGAACGACCTCGACGCGGTCCGCGGCGCGATCGACGACGAGACGTGCGGCATCCTGGTCGAGCCGGTCCAGGGCGAGGGCGGCATCAACCTCTGCTCCGAGGAGTTCCTCCGCGGGCTGCGCGAACTCTGCGACGAGCACGGCCTGGTGCTCATTCTCGACGAGGTGCAGACCGGCGTCGGGAGGACGGGCAAGATGTTTGCCTACCAGCACAGCGGCGTGGTGCCCGACATCATGACCCTGGCCAAGCACCTGGGCGGCGGCATGCCGATCGGGGCCATCGTGACCAAGCCGGAGGTGGCCGAGAGCCTGAAGCCCGGCACGCACGCCAGCACCTACGGGGGCAATCCGGTCACCGCGGCGGCCGCCTGCGCCGTCCTCGAGACCATCCTCGAGGACCGGCTGCTCGACAATGCCAACGAGGTCGGCGGCTACGCCGTCGGCAAGCTCCGCGAGCTGCAGCAGTCGCAGCCGAAGATCCGCGAGGTCCGCGGCGTCGGGCTGATGATCGGCGTGGACCTGAACCAGGCCGGGGCCGACGTGGCCAAGGCGTGCCTCGATCGCGGCCTGCTGATCAACTGCACCCACGAGACGGTGCTGCGGCTGATGCCCCCGCTGACCGTCTCGCGCGAGGAAATCGACGAGGGCGTCGGCATCCTGGCCGAGGTGCTCGGGGAGGAGGGCTGACCGTGCAGGCCGACCACCTGACGACGATCGCGGACCTGTCGGAGCAGGACCTTGCCGAGGTGTTCTCCGTCGCGCGCGACCTGAAGCAGCGCCTCCAGCGAGGCGAGGCCGTGGGCTCGCTGGCCGGCAAGTCGCTCGGGATGATCTTCGAGAAACCCAGCCTGCGGACGCGCGTGAGTTTCCAGGTGGGCATGAACCAGCTCGGCGGGCACGCCCTGTACCTCTCGCCCGGGGAGATCGGCCTGGGCAAGCGCGAGGCCGTCTGCGACGTCGCCCGCGTGCTCTCGGGGTTCGTCGACGGGATCATGGCCCGGACCTTCGCCCACGAGACGATCGTGGAGCTGGCCCGCTACAGCCGGGTGCCCGTCATCAACGGCCTCAGCGACCACTCGCACCCCTGCCAGGCGCTGGCCGACATGCTGACGGCGATGGAGGAGTTCGGCGAGGTGCGCGGCCGGACGTGGGCCTTCGTCGGCGACGGGAACAACGTGGCCCGGAGCCTGTACGTGCTGTGCGGGAAGCTCGGCGTCCGGTTCCGCCTGGCGGCGCCGCCGGGGTACGAGCTCTCGGAGCAGTTCCTGGCCGACTGCCGCGCCGCGGGCATCGAGACCGATTACGACCTGATCCGCGACCCGGCCGAGGCCGTCCGCGGCGCCGAGGTCCTCTACACCGACACGTGGACGAGCATGGGCCAGGAGGACGAGAAGGCCGAGCGCGAGAAGGCCTTCGCCGACTACCAGGTCAACGCCGGGCTGGTCTCGGCGGCCGGTCCGGAGGCGATCGTCATGCATTGCCTGCCGGCCTACCGCGGCGTGGAGATCACCGACGAGGTGATCGACGGTCCGCAGTCGCGCGTGTTCCAGGAGGCCGAAAACCGGATGCACGCCCAGAAAGCCGTGCTCCACCTCCTGCTCGGGAAATCACCCCAGGCCTGACGCCGAGCGTGCCCTCTTCGGACAGCTCCTCCGATGGCACCTCGTCAGAGAAATTACACACAATCCTTGACGCTCCCCGGGCGGCCGCGCCTCTGGTCACTCGTCCGGAGAGCCGTTACAATGCAACGTCTCGGCGCTAGGGCCGGGGCAGAAGGACACATGCAGTAAGGAGCGAGCCGTGGAACGCGAAAAGGTCAGGCTGGGACGGACGGAACTCAGGGTGACGCGGACGGGCTTCGGGGCCCTGCCGATTCAGCGCATCTCGAAGGACGCGGCCGCACGGCTTCTGCGGAAGGCCTTCGATGCCGGGATCACCTTCTTCGACACGGCGCGGGCGTACAGCGACAGCGAGGAGAAGATCGGCCTGGGCCTCAGCGACGTGCGCGACCAAATCATCCTGGCGACCAAGTCGCACGCGTCGGACCGCCGGGGGGTGCTCGAGCACGTGGCCACGAGCCTCGAGAAGATGAAGACCGATCGGATTGACATTCTGCAGCTGCACAACCCGAAGGAGCTCCCCGACCCGGAGGACCCCGAGTCGAGCTACGCCGGCGCGCTGGAGGCCCGGCGCAACGGCTCGGTCCGGTTCATCGGCATCACCAACCACGCGCGGGACGTGGCGGCCGAGGCGGTGCGCTCCGGCCGGTACGACACGCTGCAGTTCCCGCTGAGCTCGCTCTCGAGCGACGAGGACCTGGAGCTGATCGACCTCTGCCGGCAGGAGGACATGGGCCTCATTGCGATGAAGGCCCTGGCCGGCGGGCTGATCACGCGCGCGGCCACGTCGTTCGCTTTCCTGCGCCGCTACGAGGACGTC
>CAZGEE010000343.1:0-3123 GCA_964525035.1 uncultured Anaerolineales bacterium | reverse complement strand
CGCAGCGCCGTGGCCACCTGCGGCGGAGGCAGACGCTCCAGCGTCGCCTCCCCGGCGCCGAGCCAGGACACGTCCCTGAGCCGGCGCACCGCGGCCACCGGCAGATCCGCCTCGCGGCCGAACTCGCGCAGCAGCGCCTCAAGGTCAGCCGAATCCACGCACTCGTCGAGCAGCGCGGCCGCCTCGCCCGCGACGGCCTCCCGCTCCAGGGCCCGGACCGCGAAGGCGAACATCTCCGGCTCCATCCGCTCCCGGAGAGAGCCCAGCAGGGCCAGGCGGCGCCGGTCACGGCGAATGCCCATCGCGCTCCAGAACCACGTCGTGTACCGGTCGGCGACCATCGCCGCGGCCCGGAGCACGCGCGGCCTCTCGGCCGCTCCGCGTCCGGCAAACGCCCGCTGCAGCCCCTCGAGGACAAAGCGCCGTCGCCGGGCCGCCCCGGCGTCGAGCATCACCTCGGCCGGGCCGTCGCAGGCCATCTCCCGACGGCGCAACGCGCGAGCCCATCGCCACAGCAGGTCCGTTCCCCGGCCCGCCACCCGGGCGTCGGCGCTGCGGCACGCCTCCCCCGCGAGGTACGCCAAGCTCTCGTCGCCCACCTGGTCGATGATCTCGAGGGCCCTCGCCTGCAGGCGCCCGTCGCGCGAGGCCGTGGCGGTTCGCAGCCCCGGTCCGAACCGGCTGATGCTCTCGAGCACCCGCTGCTCGAGTTTCCGGCCGAGTTTGTCGAAGTGCCGCACCAGGAGCGCCTGCCGCCGACCGTCCGCGGTGGCAAGCAATCCTTCGACGGTGCGCTCACGCAGCGACCAGTCGCCGCGGGTCAGCAGGTGGCCGATCACCTTCGGCGCGGCGTAGTTGTCGCTCCGGATCAACGTTTCCAGCGTGGTGTCGAATCCGCTCATGGCTGTTCCCGGCGTGGCGCGGTTCGTGGACCGCCGCGCAAAGGCCTCCGGGATTCATATCGGTTGCGACGGTCCGATAATTTAGTTGAAATCGCCCGACGTCTCGGTTAACAGTTCGCCGCGTCACGGTTCTCTCGCGGGCCGGGAGAGGCGAGCACGCTGCATGCAGGTTTCGAGACCGGGAGAAACGCCATGAGGACGAGCAAACGGACCGCTGCCCTGACGGCCAGCATGACCCTCGCCGTCAGCGCAAAGGCCAAGGCCATGCAGGCCTCCGGAATGGACGTCGTCGGGTTCGGAGCCGGGCAGCCCGACTTCGACACACCGCAGCACATCAAGGTGGCCGCCATCAAGGCCGTCGAGAGCGGCTTCACGAAGTACACTCCCGCCACGGGCATGCCGGAACTGAAAAAGGCCGTCGCCGAGAAGTTCCGCAAGGACAACCGCCTCTCCTACGACCCGAAGAAGCAGGTTATCGTCACCTGCGGGGGCAAGCACGCCCTGTTCGGCGCCATGATGGCCCTGGTGGATCCCGGCGACGAGGTGGTCATTCCGAAGCCCTACTGGGTCAGCTACCCGGAGATGGTCACCGCCTGCGACGGCAAGACGGTCTGGGTGGACGGAAGCGAGAAAAACGGCTTCAAGATCAGGCCCGAGCAGCTCCGCGAGGCCATGTCGGATCGTACCAAGGTCGTCCTGGTCAACAGCCCGTCGAATCCCACGGGCGCGGCCTACACGCCGGAGGAACTGGAGGCGCTGGCGGACGTGGTGCTCGAGCATCCCCGCGCGGTGATCTTCAGCGACGAAATCTACGAGAAGCTGCTCTACGACGGGGCCGAGTTCCGCAGCGTGGCTTCCCTTCGGCCGGAACTGATGGACCGGACGATCACCTTTAACGCCGTCAGCAAGACCTACGCGATGACGGGGTGGCGCGTGGGCTACCTGGCCGGGCCGGAGGACGTGGTCGCGGCGATCGGCAACCTGCAAAGCCATTCGACGAGCAACCCGACGAGCATCGCGCAGAAGGCCGCCCTCGAGGCGATCACCGGCGACCAGTCGTGCGTCGAGGAGATGCGGAAGGCGTTCGACGAGCGCCGGCGGCGGATGGTCGAACTGCTGGGGGAGATTCCCGGCGTCTCGTGCGTCCGCCCCACCGGGGC
Source organism: uncultured Anaerolineales bacterium (assembly GCA_964525035.1). Taxonomy (GTDB): domain Bacteria; phylum Planctomycetota; class Phycisphaerae; order FEN-1346; family JAACEH01; genus CAZGEE01. Next base: position 1,061 of record CAZGEE010000343.1, on the reverse strand, counting down.
CTTTTACTGTTTCCCCAACGTCCGGGCAGCGATGAACAAGATCGTCCCGGACGCCGAGCCGGACACCCGGAGCGCCGCGTTCTGCACCCGGGCCCTGGAGGACATCCAGGTGGCCATGGTTCCCGGTTGCGCGTTCGGCAACGACGACTGCGTCCGCCTGAGTTTCGCTACCGGGATGGAGAACATCGAGAAGGGACTCGCCCGCCTGGCGGAATACCTCTCGGCGTGACGCCACGTCCTGAAATGCAATAGAGGAAGACACCAGCGGGAGGCCGTGCGCCGCATCAGTGCAGGCGCTCGACGGCAAAGGCCTCGACGCCCGGGCCTTCAATTACCTCGTCGCCGGACCAGACGGACACCGTGTCCCGAAGCAGGAGGCCCGCGATGAGCGCGGCCTCGCCCGCGCCGGCCTGGGTGGGGTAGGCGCATCGCACCAGCAGCGGGGACTCCGACCCGAGCCGGCGAACGACCAGCACCTTTGCGGGTCCCGGGACCGAAAGCTCCCGCTGGATCCCCGCAAGAAACACCACCGGACGCGGGTCCGTCCCATCAGGGGCCTCGAAGACCCGGTCGGCAAAGTCGCCGCAGGTTCGAAAGGCCGCCTCGGTGTTCCGGGCCGCGCCGTGGAAGACTTGCCGGGCCGCCTCGTCCAAGGCTTTGACTTTTTCCTCGGAGCATTCGGCGCGATCCAACAGCAACACTTTCTCGACGAGACCGGCCAGCCGCATCGGCGTACGATCCGACCAGGCTTTCCCGGTCCCGTTGCACCGCTCGCACTTCACGCGAATCGTGTGGCTCTTCTTCGCCTTACCCATGCCCGGGCCTATGTCCCATTCCTCGAAGACGGTCTTGGTCACGCTACCCGACCCGCTGCACTCGGGACAATCCAGCGCGCGGAGGGCGACCCGGAGCGCCGCAACCACCTCGCGGCGTTCGTATTGCGGCGGCGGGAATCCCGCACGCCCGTACGAAACGCCGGGCGGCGGATCGGCCGGCCCCGGCCTCGGTTCGGATTCCGCCGGATTCGACTCCGGGGCAACCGCAGCGAGCGGCGCCGGATC
>CAZGEE010000342.1:0-3124 GCA_964525035.1 uncultured Anaerolineales bacterium | reverse complement strand
GCGACTCGGGCGTTTGCACCGTGGCCTGATACCGTTCCGGTGCCGTGACGGAGACCTTGACGGGAATCTCGTTGGTCGTGCGGAGCACGCTGCGGTCGGCCACCACCCAGACGAAAGCGGTGATGAAGAGCACGATGACCAGGTCACCGATACCGGCCTTAACGCGTCGGGCGGCTTTCATTCCTCGACCTCGTTGGCGGTGTTGGCATCCTTCGACGTTTCCGTGAGCCCCAGCCACGCGACGATGCCCGCCCGGGGTTGTTCCTTCACCAGCGCCTGCATCAGGTGCTTCCGGAACTCGTCCGGGGAATCCATTTCGATGAGCTGCCCGTTGTCTGCGATGCCGACCTCGCCGGTCTCCTCGCTGACGACGACGACGAGTGCGTCGGACTCTTCCGACAGGCCGATGGCCGCCCGGTGCCGCGCGCCGTACTTGGGCCCCAGGGGCGGGTTTTCCGTCAGGGGGAACTGGCACCCCGCGGCGACCACCCGGTTTTGACGAATGATCACCCCCATGTCGTGCAGGGAGGAGCCGGGCCAGAAAATCGTGGTCAGCAGCCTGACCGAAAGCTCCGCGTTCAGGATCGTGCCCGTCTCGACCAGGCCGAGCAGTCCCGTGTCGCGCTCGAGGGCGAAGACGGCCCCGGTCCTATCCCGGCTCAGTCGCGTGACCGCTTCGGTCAGGATATCCACGAAGGCGATGCCCTGTTTTCGGAGGAACGGGCGAAAGAATCGGCTCTGCCCGAGACGGACGAGCCCGCGGCGCAGTTCGGGCTGAAAAATGATCACGCCGGCCACCACGGCCAGCGTAACCAGTTCGTTGTAGATGATCTTCACACGCTCGAGCTGGAGGAAGCTGGCCAGAATCTGGACGATGACGAACCCCAGGAAGAAGACCAGCACGAAGCCGCGGAACACCCGCCCGCCGCGCGTGCCCCGCAGGAACCGATATACGGCGAAGACAACCAGGCCGATGAGCAGAAACTCGATGACGTCCCGGTAGTTGAACGCCTCGACCAGGTGCGTGAGGTAGGATTTGATTTCCTGGATCAGCATTCGCTCGGGTTCTCGATCGCTGCGATCACCGTGAGGGCTTCCCGGACCTGCCGGACGTCGTGGACGCGGAAGATGTCCGCTCCCCGGGCCCTGGCCCAGACGCACGAGGCCACGGTTCCCATCAACCGTTTATCGACCTCCGTGTGCAGAATCTTTCCGATAAAGGACTTCCGGCTGGTCCCGACCAGGATCGGCCGCCCCAGGGCCCGGAGCGCCTCCAGCCGCCGAAGCAGTTCCAGGTTGTGCGCCAACGTCTTTCCGAAACCGATGCCGGGGTCGACGATGATTCGTTCGGGTGCGATCCCGGCCTCGGCGGCCGCTTCGATACGCTTCCGCAGGAAGTCGCGGACCTCAGTGACCACGTCCTGGTAGGCGGGGGCCTGCTGCATCGTCGTCGGCGTTCCTTTCATGTGCATCAGGACCACGGGGCACTTCGCGCGGGCGACTACCCGTTTCATGGCCGGGTCACCGAGTGCGGAAACGTCGTTGACGAGCGCCGCACCGGCGTCGAGGGCGGCCTCGGCGACCTCGGCCTTTCGGGTGTCGATGCTGATCACGACGTCGGATCGGCGGTCCAGTTCCTTGATTACGGGAACGACTCGCTCGATCTCTTCATCGGGCGGGACGTCGGCCGCGCCCGGGCGCGTCGACTCCCCTCCGACGTCCACGATCTCGGCTCCGGCCTCGGCCATGGCGATGCCGTGAGCGATGGCTGCGTCGGCGTCCCGAAACTCACCTCCGTCGCTGAAGCTGTCCGGCGTAACGTTCAGGATACCCATGATGACCGGCGCCGGGCCGACGTGGAGCTCCTTGCCGCCGGCGCGGAGCGTCCATCGCGGACGGGATTCGGTCTGGTGAAGGGCCGTCAAAGGTTCGATACCTCCCCGGTTCCGGCCGCAGCCAGGCAAAGGTCCGTCTACCTGGTTTCCTGCTCCTGTTCGGATGGTTCGGTTTCGGCTTCCGAGCCGCCGGGGGGCGGTTCCGCGGCGGACGGTTCGGAAGGTTCCTTTTCCGAGCCCTCCGGTTTTTCGGACGGCTTGGCCGCCTCGGTTTCGCTCCGTTCGGCCGACAACCGGTCGAGGGACTTGCCCTCGATAATCTGCCGCACTTCGCGGGCGTCGAGGACCTCGAAAGCGAGAAGGGCCTCGGCGAGGCTCTCGAGCTTGTTCTTGTTCGAGGCCATCAACTCGCGTGCCTTCCGGTAGCAGTCTTCGAGGGTCCGCTTGACCTCGGCATCGATTTCGCGCGCGGTGCGTTCGCTGTAGTCCCGGAAACCGAACATCTCCTGGCCGTTTCCGTCTCCGGCGCCCTCGTAATGGACCGGTCCCACGGAGGGGCTCATTCCCCACTCTTTGACCATCCGGCGGGCGACTTCCGTGGCGCCCTTGAGGTCCATGGCCGCGCCGCTGGAAATGTCATTGAAAACCAACTCCTCGGCGATCCGTCCTCCGAAAGTCACCATGATGTTCGCCAGGCACTCGCGCCGCTGGACCAGGTACCGGTCCTTCTCCGGGAGAAACATCGTGGCGCCCATGCTCGGGCCGCGGGGGATGATGGTGACCTTGTGGAGCGGCTCGGCGTCGGGCTCCAGCAGGATGGTCAACAGGGCGTGCCCGGCTTCGTGATAGGCCGACGTTCGCTTGTCCTCCTCGTCCATCACGCGGCTGCGGCGCGACCGCCCCCAGCGCACCCGGTCGCGCGCCTCCTCGAGGTCGGTCAGTTCGACGGCCTGCTTTTCCTGCATGGTGGCCGCCAGGGCCGCCTCGTTCACCACGGCCGCAAGGTCGGCCCCGCTGAACCCGGGGGTCCCCCGAGCGATCACCTTGAAGTCCACGTTGGGGGCCATCTGCACATGCTGGGCGTGCACCTTCAGGATGGCCTCGCGTTCTCCGATGTCGGGCAGGCTGATGGCGACCTCGCGGTCGAAACGGCCCGGCCGGCGCAGGGCCGGGTCGAGGACGTCCTGTCGGTTCGTTGCCGCGATCACGATGACCTGGTCGCTCGTGTCGAAACCGTCCATTTCCACCAGGATGGCGTTCAACGTCTGTTCACGCTCGTCGTGCGCGCC
>CAZGEE010000341.1:0-3131 GCA_964525035.1 uncultured Anaerolineales bacterium | reverse complement strand
CGCCCCCTTACGGCACGTCGGGCATCCAGACGCAGCCGGCCCCCAGGTGGTGCACCGGGCGATCCTCGCACTCCAGCGCGATCACGGTCACGTGCTCGTCGGGCGGTTCCTCGGGCAGGCCCGACAGGTGCAGCCGCTCGGTCGGCTCGAAGGTCTGCTCGAACGTCACCTCCTGCCCCGTGCCGACGATCCACGCCCGCCGCACGCGCGTCGCCATCCCGCCGATCCACAGGTCCGGCCCGTACCATCGGCTCACGTGCCAGTACATCCGGTTGCCCTTGACCGTGGCCGACGGCCGACCCGGCGCGAAGTTCTGCCACTCGCTCGTCGCCCGCTCCGTGCCGTAGATGGACTCGCCCTGCCCGTTCCGCTCGAGCCATTTGCCGATGGCCCGCAGGCGCTCGGCCGCGGCCGGCTCCACCGACCCGTCCCCGCGCGGGCCGATGTTCAGAATGTAGTTCCCGCCCTGGCTCGCCGCGGACACCAGCCGGCCGATGATCTGCGGCACGGTCTTCCACTCGTCGTCCGCGCGGTTCCAGCCCCACGAGTGGTTCAGCGTGTCGCACGCCTCCCAGTCGCGGTAGCTCGCGCTCGCCCGCACCGTCTGCTCCGGCGTGTCGTAATCCTCCGGCAGCAGCGAGCGGTTGTTCAGGATGATGTGCGGCTGCAGCGATCGCACCATGTGGTTCATCTGCGTCGATTCCCACCCGTTCGGCTTCAGCGGCCAGGGCACGTCGTACCAGAGCACGTCCACCCGCCCGTAGCCGGTCACGAGCTCGCGCACCTGCCCGTGAATGTACTCGATGAACCGCAGCCGGGCCTCCTCGTCGTGGAAGCACCGCGCCCCGTCCGGGTGGTGCCAGTCCATCAGGCTGTAGTAGAACCCCACGCGGAGCCCCTCGGCCCGCGCGGCCTCGACGTACTCGGCCACCAGGTCGCGCTTCGCCGGCGAGTTCGGCGCCTTGTAGTCCGTCAGCTTCGTGTCGAACAGGCAGAAGCCCTCGTGGTGCTTGGTCGTGAGGATCATGTACTTCTGCCCGGCCTCGCGCGCCAGCCGGGCCCACTCGCGCGGGTCGCACCGCTCGGCGATGAACCGGTCGACGAGCCCTTCGTACTCGGCCAGGGGGATGCGTTCGCGGTTCATCACCCACTCGTGCCGGCCGAGGATGCTGTAGAGGCCGTAGTGGATGAACATGCCGAACCGGGCCTCGCGCCACCAGGCCATCCGCTCGCGGAGGGACGGGATTTCCTGCGCCATGATCCTGCCTTTCTTTCGTCTCGCGCCTCGATGAACGTGCCGGCCGACCCGGCCGAGTCCGCCCCGCCGGGAAAGCGCCCCTTATAGCCCCGCACCCGGCCGAGGTCAACCGGGCGGCGGGCGGGTTTCCGGGTCCTCGGTCCCCGCGCGCCCGGGGCAGGGTGGCCAGGTCCTCGCGTTTGGAAACAGCCGACCCCCTCGGTCCCCGCTCGCCCGGGGCAGGGCCCACAAATCCGTGGCAGTGCGCCTTGCGGCCCACGAAATTGTGGGTACAATCCGGGAAACCGGCGGGCCCACCCGGCGCGAAAGAGAAGTCGCCGGGCCCGGCGGACGGGGCGCCCGGTCGCGCCGCGGCGGTTCCGGCAAGGACGGGGGGAACCATGGCGAAAGACCGCAACAGGAAAACCGCGAAGCGGAAGAAAACGGCCCGGCGGAAGTCCGCCGCCGGGCAGTCCGGGTCAAAACGCTCCGACGGCCCGCGGGCATCGAACTCCGGGGGCGGCGCGCGAAAGGGCCGCGCCGAATCCGCCCCGCCGAAGGCCCGCTCCGCGCGCTCCGGGGGCAAGAGTAAGAAGGCCGCGGCGGGCGCGAGCGCGCCGGCTTCGGCCGAGCCTGCCGCAGCCGACCGCTCTCCGGCCACCGGCCGCGCCGCCGCGGGGCACGAGTCCCGCGAGGTGCTCCGCCTCCGCATCCTCTACGACGTCAGCGAGATGCTTTCCCGCAGCCTCGACCTCCGCGAGGTCGCCGCCCCGATCCTCGAGGCCCTGGCCGGCGAGATGGGCATGTCGCGAGGCACGCTCACGCTCCTGAATCGCGAAACCGGCGAGATCCTCATCGAGACCGCCCACGGCCTGTCCGACGAGCAGCTCCGCCGCGGACGTTACCGCGTCGGCGAGGGCATCACCGGCCAGGTCGTCGAGACCGGCCGGCCCGCCATCGTCCCGCGAATCAGCGAGGAGCCCATGTTCCTCGACCGCACCGGGGCCCGCGAGAAGATCGGGCGCGAGGAGATCGCCTTCATCTGCGTCCCGATCCAGCTCGGCTCCGAGGTCATCGGGGCCCTCAGCGCCGACCGCCTCTATCCCGGCGACGACGTGGACCTCCGGGAGGACGTCCGCCTGCTGGGCAGCATCGCCTCGATGATCGCCCAGGCCGTCAAGCTCCGCCAGGAGGCCATGGAGGACCGCGAGCGCCTCGAGGCCGAGAACACCCGCCTCCGGGCCGAGCTCAAGCAGCGGTGGCGCCCGGCCAACATCATCGGCCGCTCCAGCGCCATGCAGAAGGTCTACGACCTCATCGCCCAGGTCGCCGGCAGCCGGGCCACCGTCCTCGTCCGCGGAGAGAGCGGAACCGGCAAGGAACTCGTCGCCCACGCCATCCACGCCGCCAGCCCCCGGGCCGACGGGCCCTTCGTCAAGGTCAACTGCGCCGCCCTGCCCGAAACGGTCCTCGAGAGCGAACTGTTCGGCCACGAACGCGGCGCCTTCACCGGGGCTGTCAAGGACCGCCCCGGGCGGTTCCAGCTCGCGCACGGCGGAACCATCTTCCTCGACGAGATCGGCGACTTCTCGCCCAGCTCCCAGATCCGCCTGCTCCGCGTCATCCAGGAACGCGAGTTCGAACGCGTCGGCGGCACCGAGTCCATCCGCACCAACGTCCGCGTCATCGCCGCCACCAACCGCGACCTCGAGGACATGATCGCCGACGGCTCGTTCCGCGAGGACCTCTACTACCGGCTCAACGTGTTCCCGATCTTCCTGCCGCCCCTCAGGGAGCGCAAAACGGACGTCCCGCTCCTCATGGACCACTTCCTCGAGCGCTGCGCCCGGGCCAACCGCAAGCGCGTCCGCCGAATCTCCACCCCCGCGATCGA
>CAZGEE010000340.1:0-3138 GCA_964525035.1 uncultured Anaerolineales bacterium | reverse complement strand
GCCGAAGCCGCCCTACTCCTCAGCCCCACCCACGTCGACGCGCGCGCCGTCCTCGTTCACGAAGCCGCTGATCGCGCAGCCGCTGATGTCCTTCTCGCGGGGCAACCGTTTCCGGTGCCGATCCGTTCGCCAGACGTCGTCCATTGCAACACTCCCAAGCCTCGCCCGCAGGGCATTTCATCCCGACCGCCGGGCCCACCCTCCGCAGAAGCCGGCGGCCGACCGGGTCGGCGGAGTACCCGGTCGGCCGGCCCGAGGCTGCGTCCCCCCCGGCGCAGCTCAGAGAATCGGAAGATAGTTCTCCAGCTCGTACCCGCTCACGTGAATCCGGTACCGGTCCCACTCGATCTTCTTGTTCGCAATGAACTTCTCGAACACGTGATCGCCGAGCGCCTCGCGGACCAGCTCGCTGCCCTCGGCCAGCCGGATCGCCTCGCCCAGGCTGCCCGGCAACGCCTCGATGCCGAGCTCGGCCTTGCGCTTCGGGCTCATCTCGAAGATGTCCTCCTCCACCGGCGGCGGCAGCTCGTAGCCCTCGCGGATGCCCTTCAGCCCCGCGGCCAGCATCACCGAGAACGCCAGGTACGGGTTGCACGCCGGGTCCGGACACCGCAGCTCCGCCCGCGTCGCCTTCTCCTTGCCCGGCTTGTACATGGGCACGCGCACCAGCGCCGACCGGTTCCGCCGCGCCCAACTGATGTACACCGGCGCCTCGTAGCCCGGCACCAGCCGCTTGTAGCTGTTGACCCACTGCGCGATCACCGCGCAGATCTCCCCCGCGTGGCGAAGCAGCCCCGCGATGTAGCTCTTGCCCACGTCGCTCAGGCCGTAGGCGTCCCCGGTGTCGAAGAACGCGTTCGCGTCGCCCCGGAACAGCGACTGGTGCGTGTGCATCCCGCTGCCGTTTTCGCCGAACAGCGGCTTCGGCATGAACGTCGCGTAGATGCCGTTCCGCAACGCCACCTCCTTCACCACGAGCCGATAGGTCATGGCCTTGTCCGCCATCCGCAGCGCCTCGTCGTAGCGCAGGTCGATCTCGTGCTGGCTCGGCGCCACCTCGTGGTGGGCGTACTCCACCCGGATACCCAGGTGCTCCAGCGCAAGGGCCGTCTCCCGCCGCAGACCCTGGGCCTCGTCGCGCGGCGTCAGGTCGAAGTACCCGCCCTTGTCCAGCACGTCCACGCCGTCGCTCGACTTGAAGTAGAAGTACTCCAGCTCCGGCCCCACGAGGAACGTGTACCCCAGCTTGGCCGCCTCGGCCAGGTTCCGCCGAAGCGCCCACCGCGGGTCGCCTTCGTAGTGCTCCCCCTCGGGCGTCAGCACGTCGCAGAACATCCGCGCCACCGGGCCCTCCCCGTCGCTGTGCCACGGCAGCACGGCGAACGTCTCCGGGTCGGGCATGGCGATCATGTCGCTCTCCTCGATCCGGGCGAACCCCTCGATCGACGAGCCGTCGAACCCCATCCCGCCCTCGAGCGCCTCGGGCAACTCCTCCGCCGTGATGGCGAAACTCTTCAGCATCCCCAGCACGTCGGTGAACCAGAGGCGGATGAACCGGATCCCGTTGTCCGCCACCGCCTTCAGAACCGTTTCCTTGTCCATGATTTCCCTTCCCGTGCCCCTTCGTCGACCCCGCCCCGAGCTCAGCCCAAGGGCCGGAAGGTCCCGAGCTGGGTGCCACGGCCACGTTTATCGGAGCGGAGATCTCGGTGAAGTCGGGACGTGGCCGTGCTGCGGTTCCGCTTCCCTTAGCCCCGAGCCCCCGTCGAGGGGCTTGCCCTTTCCTTTCCGAATTCCCCGGTCCGCCACCCCGCGGTGGCCATCCCGTACCACACAACCACAGGGCAAACCCTGTGCCATGCTGCCCCGAATAAACCTAAGCCTTTATTTCGCAAGCCCTTGCGCTCCAAGGCCCGATTCGCCCGCCCCCTCCAATTCCAACAACTTTGTGGCCACGGTGGCCCTGTCCTACAATTTTGTGGAATCCTGGCGAGATGCCGTGGCCGCCGTGGTCCGGCCGGAGGCCAGGCCACGATCCCCGTCCACGGGCGCCAGGCCGTCGGGTCTGTTGACCCGACCTACAAGCTCAACGGGCACCACGGCCACGCCTGTCGGAGCGAAGCGGAGATCCCGACGAAGTCGGGACGTGGCCGTGCGCGGTCCCTCGGCGCTAGCCGCCCCGGTTCACCCGATCGCCTCCGTGCCGCGCTCCCCGGTCCGGATGCGCAGACACTCCGGCAGGTCGAGGATGAAAATCTTCCCGTCGCCGATCCGCCCCGTCCGGGCCCCCTCGATGATCGCGTTGGTCGCACGCTCCACGAAGTCCTCGTTCACCGCGACCTCCAGCCGAACCTTCTTCAGCAGGTTCACCTCGAAGTCCACCCCGCGGTAGGTCTCCGTGTAGCCCTTCTGCTGCCCGCACCCGAGGCTGTTCGTGATCGACATCTTGTAGACCTCGGCCGCGTACAGGCTCTGCTTGACCGCCCGCAACCGGTGCGGCTGAATGTAGGCAATGATCAGCTTCATCGCTCCCGTTCCTTTCCAGCGAATCTCTCGCTTCCCGAACGACGCCCCGAGTGCGCCTACTCGGTCAGGAAGACCTGGAACCCGCTGTAGGACTCCAGCCCGTGCTCCCCGATGTCGAGGCCCTTCAGCTCTTCCTCCTCGCTCACGCGCAACCCGACGGTGCTCTTGATGGCCAGGAACACCAGTCCCATGGCCACCAGGGCGAACATCGCCCCGGCCAGCCCGCCGAGCGCCTGCACGCCCACCTGGTGCCATCCGCCGCCGTAGAGCAGGCCCGGGCCCATCCCCGCGATGCCCGACCCTTCCGCCAGCCCCGGCGTGGCGAACAGCCCCACCGCCAGCGTCCCCCACAAGCCGTTCATCCCGTGCACCGGCACCGCCCCGACCGGGTCGTCCACCCGGATGCGGTCCAGCAGGGCCACCCCGGCCACGACCACCACGCCGCCGACCCCGCCGACCACCAGCGCCGCCCACGGCTCGATGAACGCGCACGGGGCCGTCACCGCCACCAGCCCGGCCAGGGCCCCGTTCATCGTCATCGAGAGGTCCGGCTTGCCGTAGACCGCCCACACGGTCACCATGGCCGAGAGGGCCCCCGCCGCCGCGGACAGG
>CAZGEE010000339.1:0-3139 GCA_964525035.1 uncultured Anaerolineales bacterium | reverse complement strand
TAGTGCATCCTGGCCGCCCGGATGTCGTTCGCCGCCAGGGCCCGCTCGGCCTGCGCCACTTCCTCCTCCGCGCGAGCCGACAAGGCCTGTTCCCGCAGCGTTTCGACACTTACCTCGGGTTCGGCCGCCGGAACCTCGGCCGTCGGCTCCTGGGCCGTCTCGACGTCCGCCTCGGCTTCGGTCGCGGGCGCCTCGGGGGTTTCGGCTTCTCCTTCGGCCGCCTCGGCCCCCGGCTCCTCGGCCGTCTCGACTTCCACCTCGGTTACCTCAGCGGTCGGCTCGGCCTTGGTCTCCGCTTCCGCCTCCTCAGGCTGCCACTCGGTTTCGGTGACTTCTTCCGTCCGGGGCCGCTCGGGTTCCACGTCGGTCGGGGTAACCACCGGTTTCATTTCCTCGGAGACCTCGGGCTTCTCGGCCACGGCGACCGTGGTCTCGGTCTCGGGGGCTTCGCCGGTCAGGGCGGCGAGGTGCCGCATGGCAAACTCACGATCCCCGTCCGGGAGTTTCACGTCGGCGGCGAGAACGCTCTTGTAGCCGGCGATTGCCTCGCCGGACCGTCCCTCGTCCTCGGCTTGCTTGGCTTCGTTGAGGGCGTCTACCACCCGGGCCCGGGTCTTTTTCTCCCTGCTCTCGGCCACCTGGATGAGGCTCTCAAGGCGGCGCCGGTCGGCCGCACTCAGGTCATTGAGCTTTCGGGCCTTCTCGAAATGGCTCAAGGCCGTGACGAAGCGGTCGTTCATCAGGGCCTCTTCCCCGGCGCTGACTTCCGCCTGGGCTTTCTGCTGGCGCTGGAGCCCTTCCCCGGCCTTTCGGATGTAGACGGCCGGTTTGTTCTGATCGAAATCCGGCAGGCTGGAGGGGTCGATTTCTTCGAGCACCTCGACCGCTTCCTGGTACTTCTGATTGTTGTAGAGTTCGATGCCGTGCTTCAGGCGATCCTGGTCGGACATTTCCTGGGCCGAGAGCGCGGCCGTCAGCAGTCCCATGGACACGATCACCGCGCACACACCTGCGAACAGTCGTCTCACCATCAACCTCCTCAGCGGGAGTGGCCCTTCGGTCAGAATGCGAACCGGGTCCGACACCCGCTCCTTCACTTCCACGTCACTTCGTACACTCACGAACACGCCGGAAGCCGTGCCGTTCCTGCCCGGGTATGGTATGGATGAAGCCCCCTGGACAAATTCCGGGCGTGCGGCACCGGCTTCGTTCCCCTTGTTGTGCTATGCCGCCCCGTCTGAGCCGGGCGGCCCGGACGGGTCGCCTCGGCCGTCCGGTTGAGGCCGCTAGTCTAGTCCTTGCGTGGCCGAACGCAAGAAAAAACGTGCCTCCTCCGGTCTGCCGGCAGGGCCGCCGGAGGCGGCAACGGCACCTACTCGAACGGTACGGGACCTTCGAACCCTTCGCCCGTCCCGGGCGGGGGCGGCCCTTCGGGACCGTAGCGTCTCTCGCGTTCGGGCCAATCTTCCGGCGGCGGAGGACCGGTTTCCTCCTCGGGCGGCCGTTCCCGCGTCGGCGCCACCGTTTGTTCTTCTTCCTTCACGCGATTCCAGAACCGCGGCGCTTCTTCGCCGTCGATGACGCTGAGGCGCGAGGCCAAGCGGTTGTTCGTATTGTCCTGGTAGACCAACTGGTTGCTGTTGCGCATGACGCCGTGGTGCCGGACCGTCGTGTCGAAGACGTCCACCACGGTGACCCCGGCGTCGAACTCGACCGAGACCCTGCTGGGGAATTCGACCGACCGCCTCTCCCCGGGAATATCGAGCTTCATTCTCCGTTCCTGGAAGATGAAATCCCCCACCTCGAAGGCCGCGCTGCGAATCTGCCGCCACTTGCCGTAGCGCCACCGGAAGAGTCGGAAGTTGGCCTGTTCGCCGAACCGTCCGACGAAGTAGAACCGGACGATCGGGTCGATGGTCACCGGCTTGCCGGGTTGGCTCCAGGCGCCGGGCAGATCCACGATCCAGCGATGTTCCGGGTGTTCGGGGTCGATCATCGTCGCGTCGATTCCCAGGATCGGATTCAGGAAACGGACACGCACACGATACTGAAATGTTTTGCCGACGTCCGAGAGCGAGAGCTCGTCGTTGAACCAGATCTCTTTTATCCCGGAGCGTCGGGAGCGCCGGCGGTCCCGAGTTGTTGCCTCGCGCCCGGGGCGGGAGCGCTCAGGCTCCTGGGCGTCCAGCACGCCGGGGATCACGACCCCGGCTTCTTCGGACGGCCCCGCTTCGCCGGGCGCCCGCTCCTCGGTCGGCGGGGTCTCCGCGTACGGTTCCACCCACTGCTTTCCGGCCATCTGGTAGAACGGCGGGCGCAACACTTCCTCCTGGTGGCGGTTCACGGTGTTTACGAATTCCGTGACCTTCTTGAGGAATTCCTTGCGAGCTCGCTCGTTCTGGTTCAGCACCTGGGGGTCTCCGGAGGCGGGCGGAGAGATGTCGATCTTCTGTCGCCGCACGTCGTTGTGCCCGACCGTTTGACGGTCCTGCCACTCGCTCCAGTTTCCGTCGGAGCGCTTTTCGCGCCGCTGGAGGTCGTAGCCGACCACCAGGGTGGAGATTTTGGCTTTCAGTTCCGCGTTTTGCTCGGCGTGGGCAGCCAGTCGGCTGAGCGCGGTCTGTGTCGCGGCGTCGACCCGCGCCTGCCCGCTGGTGTAGAGGATGTCCCGTCCGGGGATGCCGTCCTCTTCCCGGCCGGTAGGCAAGTAGGCCCGGTCTTGCCGAATCACGAAGTCCGTGGGGGCCACGCGCTGGTTCCGCTCCGGGTCCTCGTTGTCGAGGACGGGAATCCGGGCCACCAGTTTCTTCTTCTTCGGGGGAGGTGTCAGGGCCCGGTAGGGCGCCCACTGGTGGCCGCTTTCCGAGAGCCACTCGGGCGGCCTGTTCTGGTGGCCCAGGGCGAACCCCTCGGCGTAGTTGGGCCGTTTCCCGAACAGGGCGCTCACCTCGGGGAAGTCTTTCAGCAGTTCGTCCATGTGCTCCTGGGCATTGCGCTGTCGCTCCTGGTCCCCTTTGAAGGTCTCGTGAACCTTCTGATAGGTCACCTCCGGCCCGCCGCCCCCGAGCACCAACAGGACCACCGTCAGCACCAGGAAGCCTCCCGCGAGCGCCAGAAACGCCTTGTCGGAGTACTTGAC
>CAZGEE010000338.1:1874-3141 GCA_964525035.1 uncultured Anaerolineales bacterium | reverse complement strand
GAAGCCCCGGGCGCGGATCGACTGGCTCGTCATGCCGTCCTGCGCCGGGGCGGTCGAGGGCGTGGGGGCAATCGACCACGTGATGCTGTTCGACCGGAACCACTACGGGCGCATGTGGCGGAACCCGCTGACGGCCGCGTCGTTCCTGTGGTTCCTCTCGAAGCTGCGCCACCCGCGATATACCACGGTGCTGGACCTGCAGGGGCTTTTCCGGAGCGGGTTCCTCGCCTACGCGAGCGGGGCCGAGCGCCGCGTGGGGCTCGCCGGCTCCCGGGAGGGGGCCGACCGGTTCTACACCGACGTGGTGCCGGTGCCCGAGGAACCGATGTCCTCGGTGGACCGGTACATGCTGGCCGCGAGCGCCCTCGGCACGCCGTCCGAGGAACCCCGCCGGTTCGGGATCGACATCCCGCCGGCGAAAGGGGACGAGGCGTGCCGTCTGCTGACCGCGGCCGGCCTGGACGATTTCAGGCCCTACGTGGTGCTCGTTCCCGGGGGCCGCTGGCCCACCAAGCGCTGGCCCGAGGAACGGTACGCGGCCCTGGCGCAGCGGATCGCGGAACAGTTGGGCCTGGCGCCCGTGTTGCTGGGGGCACCGGGGGAGGCCGAAATCGGGGCACGGATGCGCCGGATGCGCGGCCCCGTGATGGTCGACCTCATCGGCCGGACCGACATCAAGACGCTTGCGGCGGTTCTCCGCGGCGCGGCCTGCGTGGTCACCAACGACACCGGGCCGATGCACCTGGCGGCCGCGCTGGGCCGGCCGATCGTGGCCATCTTCGGCCCCACGAGCGTGGACGTCGCCGGACCGTACGGGCGCGGGCACATCCTCCTGGCGGACCGCGCCGATTGCGCCCGGTGCTACCGACGGAGCTGTCTCTGGGAAGGTCAGCGCGAGGAACTGGCATGCCAGCGGAACATCTCCGTGGACGAGGTCTTCGACGCCGTCCGGAGGCAACTCGGCGTCCGGGAAGAACGCGGGCGGCAAACCGAAACAGCCGGAAGCGGACGGTGACTCCATGGGCCGGATCGGACGAACATTTCGCCGCGTCAACCGCTGGTTCATCCACCTGCTGCACCTGGACGACAGTCCCCGCAAGATCGCCATGGGGGCGGCGCTGGGCATGTTCGTGGCCATGACGCCGACCCTGGGGGCCCAGATGCTGCTGGTGCTCCTGCTGCTGACGTTCATTCCCGGCAACCGGATCGCGGGGCTGCCGATCGTCTGGATCACCAATCCCGCCACCGCGGTCCCGATCTACTATTT
>CAZGEE010000338.1:0-1864 GCA_964525035.1 uncultured Anaerolineales bacterium | reverse complement strand
CGGTCGGCCAGCGAGGCGGACCGCCGGCACTGGACCCGGGTCATGCAGGAGATGCCCGACACGGAGACGCTGCTGGAGGGGCCGGTCCTCTGGATCGGCCGCCTGTGGAGCTGGCTCGGCGACTTCTGGCGGGCCATGGCCGACATCATGACGCCCCTGTGGCTGGGCAGCCTCGTCACGGGGATCGTCGCCGGGACGGTGACCTACGGCGTGATGATCGCCCTGGTCAACACCTACCGCAAGCGGTTGCGCGTGAAGCTCCACCGGCTGGCCTCGCTCAGGCAGCGACGGGCCGCACGCCGCGCGGGCAAAAGTGCGGAACCCGGCAATGAACCGCCCGTTGAGCCCCCGGACGCCGGAGCCGCCGGCCCGGACGAAGACTGACCGGCGCCTTTTTGTTAGACCCTCCGAGGATGACGGCGTTAGAATACCCCGGCGCGGAGGCCGAGGGCGCACACCCGGCCGGGAAGCGCCCCGCGATTACGTCGCCGGTCGGGGCGCGGCGGTCCCGGGCGGCGGTCCCGGGCGGCGGTCCATCTCCGGACGGCGACGTCCAGTGTCGCAATCTCCCGAAGGGGCGGCTCGTGGGACGACACATGGTTATCGTCGGCAACGGCGTGGCGGGATTCAGCGCCGCCCGCGAACTGCACCGCGGCGACCCCGACGCCACCATCAGCATCTTCAGCGACGAGGTCCACCCCTTTTATCTCCGCAGCGCATTGAAAGACTACATCGCCGGGTCGCTCAGCGAGCGGGAGATGATCCTCGAGAGCCGCAACCTGTACCGGCGGGAACGGCTCAACCTGTTTCTGCGGACCCCGGTGGCCGGGATCGACCCCGACAACCGGGAAGTGCTCCTCGCCGGAGGCGAGCGGGTGCACTACGACCGCCTGCTCCTGGCCACGGGCTCCACGCCGAAGCCGCTGCCTATCCAGGGGGGCGAGCTGCCGGGCGTTTTCAGCCTCCGCACGCTGGCCGACGCCGAACGCATCCGCGAGTGGGCGCACCGGAGCCGAAAGGCCCTCGTGCTCGGGGAAGGCATCATCAGCCTGCAACTGGCCGAGAGCCTCGCTGCCTGCGGCGCAGAGGTTCACTACCTGCTCATGGGGGAACACGTCTGGCCGGACGTGCTCGATCCGGGAACCAGCGCAGCGGTCGAACGAATGCTCACCGACGCGGGCGTCCGGATTCGCCGCCGCCTCAAGGCCGTGCGTCTGCTGGGCCGTGAGGCCGTCGAGGCCGCAGAACTACAGACCGGCGAACGGATCGCCTGCAACCTGGTGGCCCACGGTTCGGGATTCCGGCCCAACACGGGCTTCCTGCGGAACTCACCGGTGGCATGCGAGGACGGCATCGTGGTGGACGCCTACCTGGAGACCTCCGTGCCGGGGGTCTTCGCCGCCGGGGACGCGGCGACGTTCGGCGCCGGGGCGGAACAGGCTCTGGCGGCCCGCCTGCCCTGGAAGAACGCGTTCCGGATGGGCATCGCCGCGGCCCGGAACATGCTCGACCGGCACCTGCCCGTCGAGGGCGCCGCCGTCAGCATTCGCACCAACGTCTGCGGGGCGAAGCTGGCCGTGGTCGGGCGAGGGAACCTGGCCGACGAAAACCCGTCGGTGCAGGCGCTCCAGGCCGGCGGGCCGGGGCATTACCGGCGGGCGGTCTTCGAGGACGACGTGCTGGTCGGGGCGATCCTGATGGGAGACGTCGGCCACGCGGACCTGTTGGAGGAGCAGCTCCGGCAGGGGGCTATGCGCGGCCACATCGAGGAGACCCTCCTGCCGGCCGTCATGGCGGAGGATTCCCGCCTGACCGAGCCGATGGAGGCAGCCTGCCCGGTCTGCACCGCCCGGGGGCACCTGCC
>CAZGEE010000337.1:0-3147 GCA_964525035.1 uncultured Anaerolineales bacterium | reverse complement strand
ACTTGACGGCGTGGAGGGCCAGCGGTACCTCGGCTGCGGCGCCCGCGGCCTAGGGCGCATCGTCATCCGCGGCACGCCGGGCAACGATCTGGCCGCGTTCATGGACGGGCCCGAAATCATCGTCCACGGCAACGCCCAGGACGCCGTGGGCAACACGATGAACGCGGGCCGCGTCGTCGTCCACGGGGACGCCGGCGACGTGCTCGGCCACTCGATGCGCGGCGGCACCGTGCTCGTGCGCGGCGAGGTCGGGTACCGTTGCGGCATCCACGTCAAGAGCTTCCGCGACCGCTGCCCCACGCTGATCGTTGGCGGTGCCGCGGGCGACTACCTCGGCGAGTACATGGCCGGGGGGCTGCTGGTGGTGCTCGGCGTGGGCCGCAAGGAGGGGGAGCCCGTCTGCGGGGCCTACACCGGAACGGGCATGCACGGCGGAAAGATGATCCTCGCCGGCGACGTGGACGAGCGTCGCCTGGGCCGCGAGGTCGGCAAGGCCGAACTCGACCGGACCGACCGCGCCGCCCTGGGCCGCTGCGTGGGCGAATACGTGGCCGCGTTCGGTGGGATGCCCGAAGCCATCCTCGATCGCCCGTTCGTCAAGCTCCTCCCCGTCTCCCGCCGCCCCTACGGGCAGATCTACGTTTATTGAGCCGGGAGGGGCTGTTCTGAAGCCCTCCCCCCGTGTGGGGGGCGCGCCGGGCCGATGGGGTGGGTAAAATGCAGCCGGGTCACCTTGTCAAATCTGATTAATTTGGTGTCAAGTTTCTCCGGGCCGACTTGCCTCTGGCTGAAACCGGGGTTATATTACACCGTATGCTCGTGGGGTGTTGCCGGGAGAGCCGGGCAACGCGCCAGGGTTCACGCCAGGGAGAAAAACCGGGCAGCAACCTTCCGTGCCCGGGGCCGTAACGGATTTTGCCGAGTACATCGCGCTTGAGGTGGCTGTCGATCGTGTCGTAGACGTTCACGCCGGGGTTTGTGCGCTGGAGCCTTCTGGGCGGGACGGCTTTTCCGCTGCGCGGCGGAAAGGCGACATGTCCTTTTTACGCATTCCATTTTAGGTGAGGCTTTCCGCTAGCGGGAGCCGGAACGGTGAAAGGGGGGAGTACGATGAGAGACGGGTCTGCGCGCTTGCGGGCCGGGCTCACGTGTCTGGTGCTGTTGCTGCTCACTTCGACGGCCTGGTCCGCGGTGGACCAGGTCATTTGTGTCCCGTGGCAGGGCAATCCCAATCGCCACCACACCGCGATCGACGGCGTCGAAATCAGGCTTAAGGGCGTCATCAAGACCACCGACGCCGGCACGGTCTGGTACCGGTGGGTCTTCGGCGACGGGGACCAGTCGACGGTGCAGGCCCTGAGCGGGAGCACCGTCTACAACGTCGAGGCCTTTCACACCTACGCCGGCGCGGTGGGCACCCCGTTCACCGCCCAGCTCCAGGTCGACGACGTCGACAGCAGCATGGTCAATGCCGTCAGCGATCCCTACCTGGTGAAAATCGAGCCGAACATGCTCGACGCCCAGGTCAACGTCGCCATCGACGAGGGGCTGTGGTACCTGTTCAAGAGCAAGTGGACCAACAGCAGCACGGGCAGCTTCAACGGGGAGCCGGTGTGCGCCTGGTCGTCCTACAGCGCCTACTACGCCTCGCCGACGGCCTCGGCCGTGCTGGCCTTCGAGGTCAACGCTCACAAGAAGGAAGGCGACCCGGCGGAAGACCCCTACGTCGAGGCCGTCCGCGGCGGGCTGAACTGGCTGTTCAACGGCTATTACGGCAGCACGAGCTACCCCATGCTCCGGCCCATCGGCATCGGGTCCCAGCCCCTTGGCGACCCCGACACCAACGGCAACGGCATCGGGATCGAGGTCTACGACCGGTACCATAGCCCCTGCTACCAGGGCGGCATGGTGATGGACGCCATCATCGCCTCGAACACGCCCGACGAGGACTGCGGCCGCGACTTCGACGGCGACGGAACCAACGAGACTTACTTCGACGTCATCCAGGACATGTGCGACGCGTACGCGTGGGGCCAGAGGGACACCTACGCCGACCTGGGCGGTTGGCGCTACAGTTGGAACAGCGACAGCGACAACTCCGCTTGCCAGTGGGCCGCCATCGGCATGATCCCCGCCGAGAACGACTGGTCGTGCGACGTGCCGCAGTGGATGAAGGACGCCAACAACAGTTGGCTCAACTACAGCTTCTACGCCCCCTCGAAGTGGTTCGGCTACGCGTCCACCGGCTCCGGCAACGATTCGTCCATCGCCTGCCGGCCCTCCGGAATGGTCCAGATGGTGATGTCCGTGCCCGACTACGCGAACGACACCCGATGGACCACCTGCGAGTCGTGGTTCACCACCGAGAGCAACTGGAACTGGTTCATCGGCCGCCGGTCCTACTACGCCCTGTACGCGTTCGTCAAGTCCATGCGGCTTTCCGGAACCCAGAACCTCAGCAACGGCATGAACTGGTACCGCGACACGAACGGCGTGGCCCGGAAGCTCGTCAACGAACAGGAGGGCGACGGAAGTTGGCCCGCCGGCGGGCACAGCACGCACCCGGGGACCTACGGCGACGTGTTCGTCACCGGCTGGGCCATCAACATGCTCAAGCCCGCCCTGTTCGCCGCCGCCCCGGTGGCCTGCTTCACCGCCCACCCGAACCCGACCTACTCGGACTACGACATCACGTTCGACCCGAGCTGCTCCGGCCACACCGAGCCCGGCAAGACCATCGAGAACCTGGTGCTGTTCGAGTGGGACTGGGACAACGACGGCACCTACGACGACGCCTTCCCGGATCCGCAGCGGGTGGTCCGGCAGTTCCACGCCGAGGAGCACGAGCTGCCCAAGATCTTCCCCGTCACGCTCCGGGTGACCGACGACGAGGACCTCGTGGCGACCTACACGCTGGACATCGAGATCAGCAATCCGCCGCACCCGCCCGTGGCCGACGCCGACGGGCCGTACATTGTGTCTCTCTGCCCGTGCGACTCGCTCACCCTGGACGGCTCGGGGTCGTTCGACCCGAACGAGGGCACGCACGAGGCCGGGGCCCCGCCCGAGACGCCCGACGACACCATCATCGCCTGGGACTGGGACCTCGTGCCGCCGCTCACGGAGTTCGACGACGCCTCGGGCGAG
>CAZGEE010000336.1:0-3167 GCA_964525035.1 uncultured Anaerolineales bacterium | reverse complement strand
CGGGCTTGGCTATCTCATGGCACACCCGGAAACGTTCGTCGTGACTCCCCACCCGGGCGAGGCGGCGCGGCTGCTGCGAACGAGTGCCAAGGACGTGCAGCGCGACCGGGAAGCTTCCGCTACCGCTCTCGCCGAGAGCGGCGCGGTGGCCTTGCTGAAAGGGCAGGGCACGGTCGTCACCGACGGACGGCGTATCTACGTAAACCGGACGGGCAACGCGGGCATGGCGACCGGCGGCGCCGGCGACGTGCTCACCGGGCTGGTCGCGGCGCTACTCGCCCAGGGAATGGAGGGATTCGAGGCGGCGGTGCTTGCAGCACACGTGCACGGGCGCGCCGGAGACCTCGCCGCCGAGAAGAGTGGTCAACGTTCCATGACGGCGACGGACATTTTGCATTGCCTGGCCTCCGCGCTTCTGTTATGATGCTTAGTCTTTTGGGAACCCAGTGTACGGAGAGTGACGACATGGGCATGCTCGAACCGAACAAGGGCAAACTCGAGTCGAAAGAGCAGGCGAGGTTCCTCCTGAAGCAGATGATGGCCATTCGGGCGTTCGAAGAGAAAGTGTTCGAACTCCTGGGCCGCGACGTCCTGAAGGGGGCCAGCCACGTCTATGCGGGCCAGGAAGCCGTGGCCGTCGGGGCCATGAGCGCCGTGACCGAGACCGATTACATTACCAGCACACACCGGGGGCATGGGCACTGCCTGGCCCGAGGCGGCGACCTGAAACTCATGCTGGCTGAGCTGTGCGGGAAGGAAACCGGCTATTGCCGGGGTCGCGGCGGCTCGATGCACATCGCCGACGTCCGGGCGGGGAACCTCGGCGCTACGGGGATCGTCGGGGGCAACATTCCGGTCGGCACCGGGGCGGGTCTCTCGTGCAAGATGAAGGACGAGGGCCAGGCCACGCTCTGCTTCTTCGGCGACGGAGCGTCGAACAACGGGAGCTTTCACGAGTCGCTCAACATGGCGGGCGTCTGGCGGCTCCCGGTCGTCTACATCTGCGAGAACAACCTCTACGGCATGAGCGTGTCCGTGAAGCGGGCGTGTGCGGTCGAGGACATCGCGACCCGGTGCACGGCTTACGGGATGGACGGTGTGATCGTGGACGGGCAGCGTGTGCTGGACGTCAAGGCCACGGTCGAGGCCGCCGTCCAGAGGGCCCGCGAGGGCAAGGGCCCCACGCTGGTGGAGGCCAAGACCTACCGATATCGCGGCCATTCCCGAAGCGACCCCCGGAAGTACCGGACCAAGGAAGAGGAAACGTATTGGCGTGAACGGGACCCGATCAAGCTCTTCCGGGAGCTGCTCAACGAGCAGAACGTGATGAGCGACAAGGAGATGGACGCCGTTGAGGAAGAGGTGGACGAGGAAATGGCCGAGGCCGAGAAGTTCGCCCTCGAGGAAAGCCCGTACCCGGCGGCCGA
Organism: uncultured Anaerolineales bacterium; assembly: GCA_964525035.1. Classification (GTDB taxonomy): domain Bacteria; phylum Planctomycetota; class Phycisphaerae; order FEN-1346; family JAACEH01; genus CAZGEE01. Next base: position 1,740 of record CAZGEE010000336.1, on the reverse strand, counting down.
GGCCGTCAGCGAGGACGTCTACGCCGGGTGGATCGACGGAAAGTACGGGCTGGAGCGCACCGAGGCGTAAGGCAGTCCTTGAACGCACACGTTTTACCAGGACATGGAGAGAGGATCGATGGCGGAGATATTCTACCGGGAAGCGGTTCGCGACGCGATCGCCGAGGAGATGCGGCAGGACCCGAACGTGTTCGTCATGGGCGAGGACGTGGCCATCTACGGCGGAGCCTATGGCGCCACGCGAGACCTCCTGGACGAGTTCGGGGAAGAGCGGATCCGCGACACCGCGATCAGCGAGGCCGCGATCGCGGGGGCGGCCGTCGGTGCCGCGATGACCGGCATGCGGCCCGTGGCCGAGATCATGTACTTCGATTTCATGACCATCGCCATGGACCAGTTCGTGAACCAGGGCGCCAAGAACCGCTACATGTTCGGCGGAAAGACGACCGTGCCCATGGTCCTGCGAACCGAGGGCGGAGCCGGCCGCTGCATCGCCGCCCAGCACTCCCAGAGCCTCGAAGCGTGGTTCGTTCATGCCCCGGGCATCTTCGTGGTGACCCCGGCGACCCCGGCCGACGCGAAGGGGCTGCTGAAGACCGCGATCCGGGACGATAACCCGATCCTCGTCGTCGAGCACAAACTCCTCTACGGCACGAAGGGCGAGGTTCCGGACGGAGAGCACCTGGTGCCGTTGGGCAAGGCGGCCGTCCGCCGTGAAGGGAGCGACGTCACGCTTATCTCCTACAGCCGAATGGCGCTCCGGGCGGAGGAGGCCGGGCAGCAGTTGGCCGAGGAAGGCATCGAGGCCGAGGTGATCGACCTGCGGTGCCTGAAACCTCTGGACATGGCGACGGTTCTCGAGAGCGTGAAGAAGACCGGCCGCGTCGTGCTGGCCAGCGAGGCCCCGAAGAACGGCAACGCCGTCTGCGAGGTGGCCACCCGAATCAATGAACACGCCTTCGATTACCTCGACGCGCCGATCACGAGGGTCTGTGCCGCGGACGTCCCGATCCCAATGAGCCCCACGCTGGAGGACGCCGCGATTCCGACCTCCGAGCGGATCGCGGACGCCGCGCGGAAGCTGGTGGCACTTGAGGTGTAACCGGCCGAACGAAACCGCGAGCATGGAGCAGGATACAAGCCGATGATCCAAAAGGTGCTTCGTCCCAAACTGGGCCAGACTGTCGAGACGGCCGTCATCGAAACGTGGCACAAGAAAGAGGGCGACGCCGTCGGCAAGGGCGACGTCCTCTGCGAGATCACCACGGACAAGGCCACGCTCGAGGTCGAGTCCTACTACAAGGGAACGCTGCTGAAAATCCTTGCCGAGCCCGGTCAGGAACTGCCCATTAACAGCCTGATCGCCGTCGTCGGCAAAGAGGGCGAGGAGGTCCCCGACGAGGTGCTTCAGGAAGCCGGCAAGGCCCAGGGCGAAGCGGCCCCTGAGGCGGAAGCCGAAGAGGGTGCCGAGACCGCCCCCGCGGGCGATCAGGCCGCACAGCCTCAGCCCCCGGCCGCCCAGGCCGAGATGGCACAGGCCCCGCGCGGACGAATCTTCGCGTCGCCGCGGGCAAGGAAGTGCGCTGCGCGAGAGCACGTGCCCCTGGCGGTGCTCGCCGGGAGCGGACCCAACGGGCGGATCGTCGAGGCCGACGTCGCGCAGTACGCAGAGAAAGTGCGCGAGGCCGGCGTGACGCCCGTGGCGCGGAAGCTGGCCCGGGAGCGGAGCGTGGACGTCCT
>CAZGEE010000335.1:450-3171 GCA_964525035.1 uncultured Anaerolineales bacterium | reverse complement strand
GGGTTCCGCATCATCGCGCTGGCGGAGTTGTACAAGCGAGCCGACGTGGAACTCCGGGCCAAGCTCCGCCGCATCATTCGAAAGGACGCCGATAAGCTGATCCGGATTCAGCATGGCCACGGCGGATTTTACTATAACGAACTCCGTCGGACATCGTCGTGGGACTTTTCGAACACGCAGATCGCCGTCCTGGGGCTGTGGGAGGCGGCCAAGTGCGGCATCGAGATCGACCCCGCGGTCTTCCGTCGGGTTCAGCAACTCTACCTGGACAAGCAGAAACCGGACGGCGGGTGGAACTACGGCCGACCCGGAAGCTGGGAAAGCCAGTCGAGCTACGGGTCGATGAGCGCCGCGGCCGTGGCGAGCCTTTTCATCACCGACGGGATGCTCAATCCGGGCCGGGGGTGCCCGTGCCGGGGCAACCACTCCACGGGCCGCTGGAACGCGGAGGTCCAGAAGGCGATCGATCGGGGGATCGACTGGCTCGGGGCGAACTTCACCGCCCGCTCGAATCCGGTGCGCGGCAGCCGGTGGCATCTTTACTGGCTCTATGCATGCGAACGGGTTGGCATCGCCAGCGGGCTGAAGTACTTCGGCACGCACGACTGGTTCCGCGAAGGCGCCAAGGTCATTTTGAACACGCAAAAGGCCGACGGATCCTGGGGGCAGTTTTACGACACAACGTTCGCGCTGTTGTTCCTGATCAAGGGCCGCGGGCCGATACTCGTAAACAAGCTCCGGTTCAAGGGCATGTGGAACCTGCACCCGCAGGACGCGGCCAACCTGGCCCGCTACGTCGGGCGGCTCAAGGAGCAGCGCATCAACTGGCAGGTCGTGAACCTCGACGTTCCCGTCGAGGATTTGCACGACGCGCCTATCCTGTACATCAGCGCGGAATCGGAGCCCGAGTTCTCCGACGAACAGAAACAGAAGCTCCGCGAGTTCACCGACACCGGCGGCACGGTCCTGTTCGAGGCCAGTTGCGGAAACCGGCGGATCGGGCGCTGGTGGGAGGAGTTCTGCAAGGAAGTCTGGCCCGAATGGGAACTCAAGTGGGTCGTTCCCGAGCATCCCGTCTGGACGTCGGACCTGAAGATCGAGGGGCGGCCTCCCCGGCTCAAGGGCATGAGCGACGGGGTGCGGACGTTCATCTTCTACTCGCCGCAGGACATCTCGTGCCCGTGGAACACCCTCGGCGTGGCCCGGCACCGCGACCTGTTCAAGCTGGGTAGCAACCTGTTCGCCTACGCGACCGACCGTCGACCCCTGCGCGCCCGCCTGGCCGATCGGCCCACCGGAACGGGAGAGAAGTACGCCGGCCAGGTGCCTACGCTCGGACCGACCGAGCAACTCACCGTCGCCAGGCTGAAGCACTCCGGCGACTGGTACCTGGGCCGCCGGTACACCCCCTGGACCGTGCTGAGCGACGACCTCCGGGAAACGCTCGGGATGTCGATCGAGGGCGCCGGGGCGTTCGAGCCCGGCGCCGAAGCGATGGACTCGGCCGAGCTGGTCTACATGGCCGGCCGCAAGGAGTGCGGGCTGAGTTCCGACGGCGCGGCGGCGCTGAAGCGATTCCTGGACGGGAAACGGCTGCTTTTCGTGGAGGCGGTTTTGGGTGATGGCGAATTTGACAAGTCCTTCCGGGAGTTCGTACAGAGGCGGGGATTTGAGTTGAGGTCCCTCGACGCCGGTCATCCGGCCCTGTCGGGCAGTTTCGGCTCGGTGACCGGATACACCATCGACGACGTCGAGTATACGCGGAGTCTGCGGATTCAGCGGATCGGCAAGCCACAGCCGCTCCTCTATGGCATCTACGCCGCCGATTCCTCTCCGGATGATGACTCGGATGGGGGCAAGGCCACGGCGGCCGGGGGCGACCTTCTCGGCATTTACTCCCCGTTCGACGTCATGTTCTCGCAGACCGGCTGCGCCGCATGGGGCAACCGGGGCTACGAAGTGGCCGACGCGCGAGCCTTGGCCACAAATCTGGTCCTGTTCGCGGCCACCCGGACGGCTGACCCGACAGAGGCCGCCCAACGCGCGCCCGATTCGTCGGAAGCGAGTCCGGATCCCGGCATAGCGGAGCCGACGGAAGTCACGACCGGGGCGGGAGAGGACTCGGACGGCGATCTCAGCGACGGGAATTCCTCCGAGTAGCCCACCGGCTTTCCGCTCCAGGCTCACTCGGCACACTCTCCGTCCGGTCAGGCGCGGTTGACGTGGCGCGCGCGCGCCCCTATACTGCTGCGGTCCATCGACAGGGGAGGTGAGCTTATGGCTGCCGGTGCCGCGCCGCTCGTCAGCATCGTCATGGGAAGCGACAGCGACCTGCCGAAGATGTCCGGGACCAGCGAGGTCCTGGACCAGTTCGGCATTCCCTACGAGGTGCGTGTGATCAGCGCGCACCGCACGCCGGAGCTGGCCCACGACTACGCGCGCTCGCTGGAGAGCCGTGGAATCGAGGTGGTGATCGCGGCCGCGGGCGGAGCAGCCCACCTGGCCGGGGTCATCGCCAGCCTGACCGTGTTGCCGGTCATCGGCGTGCCGATCGCCACGGCGATGCTCGGCGGGCTCGATTCCCTGCTTTCGATGGTCCAGATGCCCAGCGGGGTGCCCGTGGCGACCGTGGCCGCGAGCAAGAGCGGGCCGAAGAACGCCGGCATCCTGGCCGCCCAGATTCTCGGCCTCCGCGACGGCGCAATCCGCCGGCAGGTGGCC
>CAZGEE010000335.1:0-440 GCA_964525035.1 uncultured Anaerolineales bacterium | reverse complement strand
CGGCTACAAGGCTCAACTCGCACAGGAAGGCGCACGCAAAGACCAGGACCTGCGAGGCTGACGATGCCGGTTCCCACCGTGACGTGGGCGGGCGGACTGGACGGCCGCCCCGAAATCATCGATCAGACTCTCCTGCCGGGCGAATACCGCATCATTCCCTGCGAGTCGGTTGAGGCTGTCCGCAGCGCCATCAAGAACCTGAAAGTCCGGGGCGCGCCGGCGATCGGGATCACCGCGGCGATGGGAGCGGTCGTCGGAATCCGCGATGTACGCGACGACGCGCCCGAGCAGCAGCTTTTCTCCCGCCTGGAGGAGACGGCGGACCGTCTCGCATCGAGCCGGCCCACCGCGGTGAACCTCACGTGGGCCCTGGAGCGTATGAAGGCCGCCGCAAGGCAGGCGAAGGGGCGGGGCACCGGCGCGATCAAGCAGGTTCTTCT
>CAZGEE010000334.1:0-3173 GCA_964525035.1 uncultured Anaerolineales bacterium | reverse complement strand
CCGACCGTCTGCCAAACTACGCGACCGCCACGTTCGAGAGATTCCCGGGAGCACGCAGATGAGCACAGACTACTTTTCGCAGGCCGAAGCGATGGGCCGGAAAGCTCGGGAGGCGGGGAGGGTCCTTGCCCTGGCCGAGGCGGAGACGAAGAACCGGGCCCTGCGCGCCATCGCCGACAAGCTGCGGTCAGACGCCGACCGATTGACGTCCGAGAACGCCGCGGACCTCGAGCACGCACGAGAGGCCGGGCTGTCTCCCGCGATGGTCGACCGGCTCACGCTGGACGCAAAACGCATCGAGAAGATAGCCTCCGGGGTCGAGCAAATCCTGCAGCTCGCCGACCCCGTGGGCGAAGTCTTCGAACAATGGGATCGCCCGAACGGCATCCACCTGGAGCGGGTGCGCGTCCCTCTCGGCGTCGTGCTACTCATCTACGAGTCCCGGCCGAACGTCACGGTCGACGCGGCGGCGCTGTGCCTGAAGTCGGGCAACGCCTGCATTCTCCGCGGGGGCAAAGAGGCCATTCATTCCAACGCAGCGCTTCATCAGACCCTGCAGGCGGGCGTGGAGGAAGCCGGCCTTCCAGCCGACGCCGTTCAGTTCGTCCGGACCACCGACCACGCGTTCGTCGACGCCCTGCTCCGCCAGGACCGGTGGATCGACCTGGTGATGCCTCGCGGCGGCGAGGGGCTGATCCGTACCGTGGTCGAGAAGTCCACCATCCCGGTTATCAAGCACTACAAGGGCATCTGCCACGTCTATGTCGACGAGCACGCCGAGGAGGAGATGGCGCGGGAAATCGTCCTCAACGCCAAGTGCCAGCGGCCGGGGGTCTGCAACGCCATGGAGACCCTGCTTGTGCACCGGGCTCACGCCGGGCCGTTCCTGGAGAAGCTGCTTTCGGAGCTGGTCGACCGGGGCGTGACGATTCGCGGATGCGAGCGGACCCGGGAGGTTTTCCCCCGGGCCGAGCCCGCCACCGAGGAGGACTGGTCCACGGAATATTTGGACTTAATTCTGGCGGTGCGCGTGGTCGATACCATAGACCAGGCGGTGGACCACGTCGCACGGTATGGGTCTGCCCACACGGACGCGATCGTAACGTCCGATCCGGGTCGCGCCGGGCAATTCGTCCGCAGCGTCGATTCCTCGAGCGTGATGGTCAATGCCTCGACGCGATTCAGCGACGGCGGAGAGTACGGCCTCGGGGCGGAAGTCGGCATATCGACCGACAAGCTGCATGCCCGCGGGCCGATGGGCGTCCGGGATCTGACCACGTACAAGTACGTCGTCCGGGGCGACGGGCACATCCGAACGTAGCTCGCGGAGGTCCGGAGGGTTCCTCGTGCCTCAGATACTGGATCAGAACGAGATCGATTCGCTGCTGGCAGCCGTCGACAAGGGCACCGTGGGCGCCGAGGACGGTTCCGACGATTCCTCCTCGGGGGGTCCGCAGCCGAAACCGACTGTTCCGGGACGGGACAACCGGGTTCGGCCCTACGACTTCAAGCGACCCGAGCGCGTCAGCAAGGAGCAGATGCGCAGCCTCGAGTCGCTTCACGAGACGTTCAGCCGAAGCTTCGGTGCCAGCCTCTCCGGCTACCTGCGCACCATCGTCGAGGTGAACGTCATCTCGATCGAGCAGATGACGTACGCGGAGTTCCTCCAGCTCCTGCCGAACCCCACGTGTATGAACCTGCTGTCCTGCGCCCCGCTGGACGGAACGCTGATCCTCGAGATCAACCCGCTGATTATTTTTCCGATTATCGATCGGCTCCTGGGCGGCGGAAACGAGGCCGCGTTCATCCCGGACCGCGCCCTGACGCCAATCGAAACCGTGCTCGAGACCTGCATCACCCAGCGGGCGCTCGGGTGCCTGCACGAGGCGTGGAGCCCGGTCCGCGACATCGACTTCCAGATCACCGACACCGAATCGAACCCTGTCCTGGTTCAGATCGTTCCGCCGAACGAGGTCATCGTGGTCATCGGCTTCGAGATCGGAATGGGCGGGCGAAGCGGAATGATGTCCTTCTGCATCCCCTTCAACGTGATTGAGCCGATCATGGGCGAATTCACCGGACACAACTGGTCGGTCTACAACCGGAGCTTCGACAACGAGCAGTGGCGCCGACAACTGTCCGACCGCGTGGCCGGCACGGTGGTCGACCTGACGGCCCACCTGGCCGAGAGCTCCATCTCGCTTGACGAGTTGATGGGCTTGAAAGCGGGCGACATCCTCAAGACCGACAAGTCGGCCGACAGCGATCTGCTCGTCACCGTGAACGGGCAACCGAAGTTCCGCGGCAAGCCGGGCGTGTACAAAGGTCACAAGGCAGTCAGCCTGACGCGCTTCGCTCTTCCCCAGGAGCGCATCTGAGGCCCCCGCGATCCTTCCGGCCCGACGCGCCCCCCGGAGCTTACCCCTCGGGGTCGTTTTCCCGCGCGTCCTTACCGTCGGCGCTTCCACCCGCGCGGCGACCCTTCTCCAGGTAGATCCCCAGCACGGCCACGTCGCTCATGCTGACACCCGAAATGCGGCCGGCCTGACCCAGGTTTCTCGGCCGCACCCGGGCGAATTTCTCCCGCGCCTCGTTGCGAAGCTGGCGGATCGCCGCGTAGTCCACGTCGTCCGGTATCTTCCGGGATTCCATTTTGCGAAACCGGCGGACCTGGCGCGCCTGCCGATCCAGGTAGCCCGCGTACTTGGTCTCCACTTCCACCTGTTCCGCGGCCAGCGGATGATCCGAGAGAAGGCCTCGCAGCGCCGAGTTGTCTGTTGCCAGACCTTTCAACGTGACCTCGGGACGCCGGAGCAGCTCGTCGCCGCGGCGCCCTACCTCCCGATACCGATCCAGGACCGCGCGAATCTCCGCCATGGCCGCCCGCTTCTCCTCGAGCAGGCGCCACCGGCGCGGCCCCACCAGCCCGGCCTCCCGACCCAACGGCGTCAGCCGGCGGTCCGCGTTGTCGTAGCGAAGGTGCAGCCGATGCTCGGCCAGGCTCGTGAACATTCGATAGGGCTCCTCCACACCCTTCGTGACCAGGTCGTCGATCATCACGCCGATGTAGGCCTCGTCCCGACCGAGCACGATCGGTGTCCGCCCGTCCAGGGAAAGGGCCGCGTTGGCACCCGCGATGAGCCCCTGCCCCGCCGCCTCCTCGTAGCCGCTCG
>CAZGEE010000333.1:0-3187 GCA_964525035.1 uncultured Anaerolineales bacterium | reverse complement strand
GACGCAAGCGACATTCGGCGGCGGGACCATACCCCGTGTGCCCTCCGCTTCCCGCATTGCCGAGCTTCGGCTTGCCGGCCTGTTCAGCGCGTGCGCGAATTCTGCTACGATGAATTCTGTACCCCGGGGGCTCATCTTTCCGGCCCGGAAGGGGATGCCGGACGTTGCGTCCGGTGTAAGGGATCAACCGCGCTGGTTTCATGGGAGGAGAGACTGATGGAGCGGATCACGCAAGCCCACCTGGAGCCGCTGATGCACGAGGAGAATTCCTGGAGCGTGTCGCTTTACATGCCGACGCACCAGGCCGGGGCCGAGACGCGGCAGGACCCCATCCGGTTCAAGAATCTGCTCGGAGAGGCCGAGCGCCAGATGGCCGAGGCGGGCCTTCGCCCGTCCGAGGCGCGGTCCCGGCTGAAGGGCCTCCGCGAGCTGCGGGAGGAAAGCCGGTTCTGGCAGCACCAAAACAGCGGCCTCGCGGTCTTTCTTGCCGGGAAGGAGCCGCGCGCTTTCTCCGTGCCGTTTCCGGTGGAGGAACTGGCCGTGGTGGGCGACCGGTTTCACCTGAAACCGCTCATGCCGCTGGTCGCACACGGAACACGGTTCTACGTGCTTGCGCTCAGCCAGAACAGCGTCCGCCTGATGGCCGGGACGCCTCACGACATCAAGCCGGTCCCCCTGAAGGGGGCCCCTCGGAACATGGCGGAGGTGCTTCAGAACTATGACGTGGAGCCGCACCTGCAGTTTCACTCGGGAGCCGCCGGCGGCTCGCAGAACGGCAAGCAAGCCGTGCTGTTCCACGGCCACGGCGACGCGCGGGACGCGGCCCAGGAGAAGAAACGGGTCATAGAGTTTTGCCGACAGGTCGAGCGCGGCGTGCGCAGACGACTGGGGAACGAGGACGTTCCGCTGCTGCTTTACGCGGCGGAACCGCTCCGCGGCTTCTACCACGAGATCAACAGCTACCCGCACCTCGACGGAAAGGGACTGCAGGGCAACCCGGACCGGTTGTCACCGCAGGAAATCCACGAAGCGGCGGTCCGAGCAATCGCGCCGGTCTTCCGCGAACAGAAGCAACGCGCCGTTGCGGAATATCATGACCGAGCGAATGGCGCGCGGGCCTCAGCAGAGGTTGAAAAGATCACGCCGGCGGCACACCAGGGCCAGGTGGATACGCTGCTCGTAACGCCGGGTGAGCACCGCTGGGGACGATTCGATCCGGAGCACTGGGACGTCGAGGTGCACGAGTCCCGACAGCCCGGCGACCAGGATTTGCTGGACCTCGCCGCCGTCCGGACGTGCGCCACTGGAGGAACCGTCTACGCCATCGAACGGCAGGCCATGCCCGGTGACCGCGTGGTGGCCGCGACGCTCCGCTATGCCACGAGCTCGTAGTCGAAGTGTCCGGGGAGAATAATCACCACGGGAACGCCCGCCAGGCGCGGTGCGACCTGGAAGTCTGAGTCAGGGAGGAGTCCGCGGAACACTAGGCAAACGGGATGTGGTGCGCACTTGCGGACGGCTGGACCGAGAGCGTTCCGGCGAAGGGGGCGGAGTCATGGCGAAGTCGAAAGAGGCGCGAGGCGAACTGAACGTCGGCACGTCGGGCTACCAGTACGATCACTGGCGCGAGGTCTTCTACCCGGAAGGGCTGCCCAAGACCCGGTGGTTCGACCACTACGCGTCGCAGTTCGACACCGTGGAGATCAACAACACGTTCTACAATCTGCCGCAGGCGAAAACGTTCAGGGCGTGGCGCGAACGCGCCCCCGAAGGCTTCTGCTACGCCCTCAAATTCAGCCGATACGGGACGCACCTGAAGCGTCTGAAGGACCCGTCGGCCAGCGTGGGGATGTTCCTGGAGCGTGCCGAGGAGCTTGGCCCGCACCTCGGCCCCATCCTCGTGCAGTTGCCGCCCAACTGGTCGGTGAACGCTGAGCGGCTGGCCGGTTTTCTCCGGGCGGCCCCGAAACGCCACCGGTGGGCGCTCGAGTTCCGCAACAAGGACTGGCTGTGCGAGACGGTCTTCGATCTGCTGCGCGAGCACAACGCGGCGCTCTGCGTCCACGATCTGCTGGAAGACCACCCGCGGGTCGTGACCGCCGGCTGGGTCTACCTGCGGTTCCACGGCGACCATTACGCGGGGAGCTATACTCCGCAGGCCCTGTCGGGAGCCGCCCGGAGGATTCGCCGCCACCTGGCGGACGGCCGGGATGTGTACGCCTACTTCAACAACGATGCCGAGGGTTATGCCGCGGCCAACGCGCTCGACCTCAGGCGATACGTGCTGGGCGAATAAAAGGCGCCCGCGGACTCGGGGCTGATCGCTCCGGGTTCGGCGGGCGCCGCTCACGAAGTGGGTTTACCAAGGCCAGGCGAACCACGGCCTTCCGACAATCGGCCTACTTGTCCGGGTCCCACCGTCCCACGAGCCGCTCGTACCCCGGCAGCGGGAACTCCTTTTTGAAGAGCTGGTGGTACCACATCTCCTTGGGCGTGTTGAGCTCGTAGCCCTCGGTGGTCGTCCGCGAGCCCTCGTTGAAGGCTCCGTCGGGAAGCTTCGTCCTGGCGACCTCGTCCATGCGGTCGTCTGTGCCACTGCCCGCGGCGAATCGCAGCTTCTTGCGCTGGTAGATTTGCTCGGGCAGCAGGTCCTTGAACGCCTCGCGGAGGATCCACTTCTCGACGAACCGGTCATCACCGACCTCGTGAATCTTCCACTGGACGGGCAACTGGAGGGCAAACGCGACCACCTCCGAGTCGATGAACGGCGTGCGGTAATTCATCGAGTTGGCCATCATGGCCCGATCGAGCCGCTGGACGGCCGTGTTGTACGCGATCTCGATGAGCCGCTCCATCATCTTCAGCCGCTCGGTATCGGTGTCGAGGTCCTTCAGCAGGTGGTAGCCGCCGAAGAGCTCGTCCCCGCCTTCGCCGCTCAGGATGCAGCGGGTGCTATGGCTGGCCAGCTCGGAGGCGAACAGGTTCGCGATCGCGCCGCTGACGCAATCCTCGTCGAAGGACTCGAGCGCGCGGACCGCCCTCGGCACCATCGCCTCGATCTCCCCCGGGGTGTAGAGCTTGACCTTGTGCTCCGCCCCGAGGTGCTCGGCCATCAGCCGCGCGTTCTCCATGTCGGGTGCCCCTTCCATGCCGACGGTCACCATGGGCAAACTCGCCCCGAGATCGT